>JAWOEN010000141.1:0-17737 GCA_046482725.1 Cloacimonadales bacterium (SeqCode) | reverse complement strand
AGGCTGCGGGTGTCACTCAGCAGATCTTGGTCCACTGCTTGATAACCCAGATCTTTCCGGGTGCCATCGCTATCTAAAGCGCCATTGGGGTCGCCGGCATCGATGCAGGGAGAATTTTCTTGCAGCGTATAATCGCCGCTGGCCGCAGCTGTGAAGAGCGGAGCCAGATCGATATTACCGGTTCCCGTTAAGCCACCTTCGATGTTGGAATATGAGGTGCTAGCGATTAAGAAGTAACAGCAGAGTGTAATAATTTTTTTCATAATTCTCCCTAGATCATTTTTTATACAAATTTTCTCTCAACAACCTGAATAATGATTTTGTAAATTGTCTGTCAAGCAGAAAAAATTGCAGGTTCAGAAATGAAGAAAAACTTACCGCAAACAGAGGGCGCTTGCGGTAAGTAGATTATTTAGAAAGTAGTAACATCTACCAAATTGAAATCATCGATCAGGAGAGTGGGAACTTTGGCAAAGTGCTCCAGCTGCTCTGCCTCACCCAAAGCCAGGATGCGTTGGGTCGCAGCCTGAAAAATTTCGTTCCAGCGGAAATTAGTAGTCGAGTTTTTGATTTTGCCATTTTCAAAATATTGGACTCCATCCCGGGTAAGACCGGTCCATTCCCCGGTTTTACGGTCGATGGGGCGAATATACCACAAACGATTGATAATGATTCCACGCTCAACCATCTGCATCATTTCAGTTTCGGAAGTGCTACCTCCCGCCACCTTGATATTGCAGATATTATTTGCCTGAAGCTGGGCTTGCTGAGCATAATAGCGAGAAGTGCGCATATTTTTGAGAACACCGTTTTTTATCCAATCTATGTTGCGGGCAGTTACGCCGGCGCTATCAAATTTTTCCACGCTGAGATCGGGATCTTGCAAAGTGGATGAAAAATTGAATTTTTCGCCAAAGAATTGTTGGCCCAATTGTCCGGAAAAAGCGTTCATACCTTCGTCAGCCTCACGTTGATCCAAAACCCAGATCAGATAGTAGAGCCAATTGAGCACTGCTGCCGGGCGTAAAATTACTGCCATCTTGCCTTTCTCCATCATCACAGGTTCTTGCAAGGCCTGAAATTGCTGTACTAACTGAGAATAAAGATTTTCCATATTAAATTTGCTAAAATCTTTGATACTACGCGATACTTTGGTTTCCACTCCACCTTTTTTGATTGTCATAGAATGGGAATAATAGCTACTTCTATCAAATCCGGCAAAGCCATTTTTGGTTTGTAAAAGCTTGGACACCAGATGCTTTTCGGAAAAGCCGGAGAGCTTGGCGCCCATTTTGGAGCTGGCCTCTACACAATAAGCAATCTTATCGACCATCTCTGCCATCTGCAATTTTTCAGTGGCTGCGGAAAAATTATCTACCTGCGCTAGCTCAGATTTTGCAGCTGAGCTGATAAATTCCGGATCAGGTTGATTTTGACGCGCGATCACTTCGGCTGTGTGCAGAAGATGTTTGAGAGAGCTTTCCGAAAAGTCGTTGGTGCGAGCCGAGCCTGTTTTATTATCGAAAGCAACTTCCAGATCCAAAACTTGTTGGATCCCCGCGATATGTTGGGTGATGCCATTTTGAGCAAAGCGAGTCAGGTGTTCATCATCAGCTTTGATCGAGATCTTAAAATCATCTGCCGAACAATGT
This sequence comes from Cloacimonadales bacterium (SeqCode), assembly GCA_046482725.1. Taxonomy (GTDB): domain Bacteria; phylum Cloacimonadota; class Cloacimonadia; order Cloacimonadales; family TCS61; genus DAOWES01. Next base: position 16,085 of record JAWOEN010000141.1, on the reverse strand, counting down.
TTTTTTAGATAATCGGCAGCTTTTTGCATTTGAGTTTTAGTTATCATTGTGAGCCTCCTACCCTGATTTGGCGGAATCTGGCTGTGGCTCCACCGTGGGTCATTCTGCCACGCTGTCCCGGCTGACCTTTGCCACAATTTGTGATGCCAAAAGTCTTGAAATAGCGCTGATCGCAGATAGCGTCCACACTGTTCCAAAATTCCGGATTATTGGATTTATAGAGAATTTTTTTGAGTGGTCGGATTTTTTTACCATCTTTGATTTCCCAAAACAGATCACCGCCGAATTGGAAATTTTCGCGATGTTGATCGATCGAGAAAGAGCCGCGCCCTTCGATATAGATACCATCTTGGGTATCGGCGATGAGATCTTGTGGTGAGAGCTGGGCTTTACCGGGCTCCAGATAGAGATTGGGAATGCGGTTGATGGGAAAATCGTAATAATGCGTAGCGCGGTTGCAACCACGGCTCATGGGCAGATCCAAAAAGGGCGCTGTAGCACGGGTTGTGCCATATTCATTTAAGATGCCCTCTTTGATAATATACCATTTTTGGTTGGGCACTCCATCATCATCGTAGCCGGCAGTTGCCAGGCCACCGGGTAAAGTGTTATTTGCTACAAAATTTACAATCTTACTGCCGTATTGAAATTTACCCAGTTTTTCCGGTGTGGCAAAACTGAGGCCGGCAAAATCGGCTTCCCAGCCCAAAACCCGGTCCAACTCGGTGGGATGCCCTACAGATTCGTGCATGGTCAGTGCCATATGCCCCGGATCCAAAATCAGGTCGCGGCGCTCTTCTGCTCCCAAAGAATCTGCCTTGACTTTCATGATAGCTTCTTGCGCTATTTGCACTGCCTTCTCAGGCAAGTTCAGGCTTTCTATCCATTCCCAGCCCCGAGCTTGGCCGCCATCGGAAAAGGTGCGAGATTGGCTGTCGCCCTCCGCTACCGCTGTGGCTGTGAAACTGGGCTCCAGATAGAGGGTGGTGATATCCAATCTACTACCCAAACTTGAGGCAAAAAGTTTTTCATCTTTTTGGATTTCCAAATGGAAATTTGCTTGTTTGATCTCAGCGAAATTGAGCATGGTCTTGTTTACTTCCATCATCAATTCCACTTTTTCTGCCAAAGGAATAGAGAAAGGATCTATCTGATAGGGAGTGACATATTTGTCGATATAACCTCGTTCGGTAGCCAAACGCAAGCCTTGCCCCGAGCGGTGTGCTACTTTGGCAGATTGCAGCGCGATCTGATAAGCTAGCTTTACCGTCTTCTCGAGCTCGCTGCTACTGAAAATATTGCTGTGGGCAAAACCCCAGGCGCCCTGACAAAAAACTCTGATCCCATAACCATAAATCTGGCTTTGCTGACTTTGTTTTAAACTGAAATTGCGCAAATAGATCAGTTCTGTTCTGCTTCTCTGAATGCGAATATCTGCATAATCGGCACCCAGGGCTACCGCATATTCGATAGCATGATTCAAATAATCCACTTCTTACCTCCTTGGGTATTTTTTTCTGATATCGGGAAAATTGTTTTTTAGGGCAAAGCTGTCAAGCTGTTATCAGAGCAGTAATTTCTGGCTGCTTAAAATAATTAGATGGCTATCGAAATAAAAACTTGACCAATTAGCAGCTGCTTATTTGTTTCGACCAATATCGAAAAGGAAAAGGAGCAGTCATGAATTTAGCAGAAACAACCAGCTTTTTCAAAGCGCTGGCAGATCGCTCTCGCTTACTGATTTTACAAGCTCTCAGCGAAAAGCCGCAATATTTGGAAGAGCTGGCCAACCGGCTGGATCTAGCTACCTCAACAGTCTCTTTTCATCTGAAGAAACTAGAGCAGGTAAATTTGGTCGAGAAACGCAAGGCGCAATACTATACTATATTTTTTCCCAACCAGGAGAAATTTCAGACAAAATTGGAGGAGATGATGGATTTCGAATTTGATGAGAAACAGCAGCAAGATCAGCGTATCTTGCAATACAAAGAGAAAGTTTTAACCACTTTTTATCAGGATGGCAAGATCAAGCAGATCCCGGCTCAGAAGCAGAAGCGTTGGATTGTTTTTGAGCCGGTTCTAAAGAGATTTGAGTATGGCAAAGATTATAGCGAGCTCGAGGTGAATGAGATTATCAAGGAATTTCATCCGGATTACTGTCTGATTCGCCGCAGCTTTATCGAAGAGAATGTGATGAGTCGCAAAGACAATATCTATCGCATCACCGAGAATTATGAAAACTTTCGCTCGGGGCGTGCCTCTTACAGTCTAAAGCATGGTATCAAAGAGAGTTATGAACAAAGTATTCGCGACAAATTTGGAGTGGAATGATAGCAGGAAGTTTGCGAGATTGGCTGTCTGCGTATTGTTAGCAGAAAAAAAAAGTTGCCTGAAAATGAAATCTTTATACTTTGTTCAACATTAATGAATATTTTTAGTAGAAAATGAATTTTATCCAAACAAGGAGGAAGTATGAAGAAAGGATTACTCTTATTGATGATTATCGCAATCTCGACAGCGATCTTTGCTGAGGGCTGGAAAACCAATGGCAATGTAGCACTAACCATGAGCCAGCAAGCTTATAGTGACAATTGGGCCGGTGAAGAAAATAGCTCAATTTCCTGGATTTTTGGAGCAGATTTTTTGGCTGAAAAACAGTTGATGCCATTACTGCACAACAAAAATACCCTGAAATTGGCTTTTGGTCAAACCCACAACCAATTTCTGGATGAGCAGGATGAAACATATTGGGCAAAGCCGGATAAATCTACCGACCTGATAGATTTGAAATCTCGCTTGCGCTTTACTCTGGGCTCGTTTGTAGATCCTTATGTCAGTGCCAGGTTAGAATCTCAGCTTATCGATAAAAGCGGAATGGAAACCGAGATCTTCAATCCCAATATTTTGACTGAAGCTTTGGGTCTGGCCCGTGTCTTTATCAAAACCGATGATACTGAGCTTAGTACCAGTTTGGGTGCTGCCTTCAAACAATATTTTGATAAAAATCAGGATGAGAGTAGCAATGATGGTGGTATCGAATTTATCGCCGAGTACAATACTCCTCTGCTGAAGCAGGTGATTGATTATAAATCTAGCTTAAATCTCTATCAACCCCTCTACTATTCGGAATCGGAGACTGCTGAGTATTTGGCTCTTTATGCTGAGGATGATTGGCAAACCCTCAGAATGGATTGGCAAAATGATCTTGATATTAAGCTGAACTCGGTGATCAATCTAAAACTCTATTTTCAATTGATTTATCATAAATTGGAAAATGAAGATTTGCAATTTAAAGAAACTTTGGGTTTGGGTCTAAGCTACAAATTGTTCTAAAAAAAAATAGTAACGCCTAAAACAGCGGGAAACATCTGATCTTTCTCGCTGTTTTTTTTAGGTATGAGGCGCTATCTCTTGGCACTCTTGCCAGCGGTAGCAGCCTATTAGATGGTCATTGATCAAACCGGTAGCTTGCAGATGCGAATAGATAATGGTGGGACCGATAAATTTGCAGCCACGCTTTTTGAGATCGGCACTGATCTCTCGCGACAAATCACTTTGGGCCGGAACATCCGTCAGCTCTTGCCAATGATTTACCAGCGGTTTATGTTCGACAAATTGCCAAAGATAGTTGCTAAAGCTGCCAAATTCTTGCCTGAGCTTGATAAAAATTTTGGCGTTGTTGATAGCAGCTTCTATTTTGCGTCGATTGCGGATTATGCCGGGATTGCTCAGGAGTTGCTCGATTTTGTCCTCATCAAATTTTGCCACTTTTTCAAAATCAAAATCGGCAAAGGCAGCTCGGTAATTTTCGCGTTTTTTGAGGATGGTGAGCCAGCTGAGCCCGGCTTGAGCCGATTCCAAAACCAGAAATTCATATTGCTTCTGATCATCCCAGACAGGTACGCCCCATTCGCTATCATGATATTGCTGATAAAGCGGATCGTTTTGGCACCAGGCGCAACGCTGTTTATTATCGGTTGGCATAGCGTAGTTACTCCACAGAGATTTCATCTACAAAGAGCCAGGCAGCTCGGCCGCTACCACGATGCCAAGCAGGGCAGTATTGCAGATTTTGGGCTACAATTTTCAGATAGCGGGCCGAGTCATTCACTTGCAGGATAGTGGGATAAATCTGGGGCGATCGCCGATATTGTTGAGCTGCTTCATATTCAGTACTATCTATCTCGCTGAAATTTTCTCCATCTGGCGAAATATAAAGAGTTACTTCAGAAGGCAGGAAAATCCAGCTGTGATGATTTTCCAAAAAATTTAATTTCACCTGCTTGATCTCCTGCCACTCTTCCAGATCAATTATCACCTCCAAGTCATCATAGAGAAAGCCTTGCCATTTGCCATCCTGATAATCGGTGCTGCCAAAGATGCCATCGACCAAGGCTTGCTCACCACCGGCTGTATATTGGCGATAATATCTTTGATATTCGACCGGCTTGCCAATTGCCCGATGCGTGATAATTTTTCGCTGGGTAAGGTTATAAGCTTGTTGCTCGATGATGCGGGCTGCAGTAATCAGCGAGGAATCAAAGATCTGAAACGGTTGGGTGTAGAGCGTGGAATTGGCGCTGGGTGGCGTGCCGTCAGTAGTATAGTGGATGGGAAAATCGTCCAAACTGGTATTGATCTCGACCCAAAGGCTGTTTTGGGCAAAGCGGCTGTTAATATGAAGGCCGGGTACCACTTGCATCAGGTCAAACCAGGCAGTGCCTTTGCCCAGCAATTCCAGAGAGATCACGCGTTTGCGGCTGTCTGGTTGGGCCGGGATATCCAGCGTAAATTCTTGCCAATCTGCAGAGAGCGAAAATATCTTTTGCTGAGAATCCAGCGCCAAACGGAAAGTAACGGCAGCTTCTTCTTTGGTTTCCGCTCCAAATAATTTTTGCCAGAAGTTTAGTTTTTTGCTGCGAGTGTATGTAGCATTTTTGGCTCGGGCTTTGATCGAGAGTATATAGCTCTGATTAGCTTTTAGTTGTACAGGGAAAGAGCGCAGCCGCACACCCTGATTGGCAACCGGATTGTGCAAGCGCAGAGAGCGGCGGCCGCTGAAAGCAACTGAAGAATCGGAAAAATAGGTTACACCCGGCTCCTGGCGCACTGAAGCATAAAAACCTGCGACAACTCCCGGCGAGAAATATTCTTCGAAATCTCCATTATAGGTCAAGTTATCGGCAGATAGCAGATTGATAGCGGGTGAAAGTTCATATTGATAGCAGCGTGTGCCATAAGCATCGATCAGATCACTGAAGCTTCCAGAATCCAAGGCAACTTCTCGATTTTCAAATGGCAGTTTCATCAGTCCGCTTCTTCCTAAAGCAGGAAAGTGAAAATCTACTGCTGTGGGAGTGTTGGTGGTATTGACAGCCAGTACGGTAATCAGACCATCATGTTGGTAGCTCTGCACCTGAATCTGAGGTTGTTGGCAAGAGATCTCCGGAGCTAGCTCAGCCGAAAGAATCTGCGGTGCCAACTCTTGCATCTCCAAAGCCACAGTAGCGGCTTCCGCCCAGGCAGAAGTGGATTTGGGAAAAGAGTTGAGGCCTTTGCGCACAAAATATTTTATACCTCGTCCCCCATTGATAATGGCTTGATAAGTCATATTGCGCAATTCCTGACGGGTAGGCTCTCTTTGCCACCATTCACCACCACCAAAAGCTTGCGGTACCACCCAGATCGCTGTGGAATGCGGTAACTGATTTTTTAGGATTCGGGTGCGATCTCCCACCAAAGTGAGAGGATGAGTGGGAACAGGGTAGGGATCTACCATGGCAATATCCATGGCAGCTTGATAATCACCAGCTTTATCCGGACGTAAAAATACGATCGAAACAGGATGATAAGGATCGATCGATTTGATCAGATCATATTTTTTTTGCAAATACTCCGGCTTTACTCCAGTCAGTACAGGCTCGTCCGCAATATACCAGCTCAGTATAGCAGGATGATCTTTCAGCGCTTCTATTTCGCGGCGCAATAAAGTGTTCAATTTTTTTTCAGGAAGGTCAAACCGAGCAGTGCCTACGCCACCACCACCAGCCAAGCTGCACAGATTATAATTTACTTTGATACCCAGCTCGGCGCAGCGATCCAGATAGGCCAAGCGCTGTTGGAAATCATCTTCCAAAATTTTGTGATAGGGCGAGATCAGGTTGAAGCCTTGGACGACTTCATTTTCTGGCAGTCGTGCTTGCAGTGGCCAATAGGTGTAAAAGCCAAAAGGCAAAAATGGCTCGCCTTCCAGCAGCAAGCCACCAGTGAGATTATCGATCTGCACTGCATCTGCTTTTGCAGGTAATTTTGTCACAGTCAGCGAAATGCTGGTCTCCGAATTATCCAAATGCAGATCTAGTTTGCTTGCTCCATACAGCAGAAGCTGGGCAGGAAAGGAGATAAAATTTCTTGCTGCGTTAGATAATTGCCCGGCAGCTAATAATTTATCATCCAAAAATAGTTGATAGTCGGGAGGCTGTTCTGAGTTTTCCAGCTCCAGCTCCAAGATCAATTCACAGCTTTGATCCGGCATAAAATAGTTATGACGAGGATAGAACTGCGGAGCAGCCACCAGATAAATCGGTAGTAAACTGCCCAAAATGCAGATGATGATTTTTTGTTTGAAACTAGGCATTTTTTTCCTTAAATATTATTTTTTCAGAGTAATCTCAAAAATCGAACCTCGGGGTTGATTGGCTTCATAACGCAGCTCGCCCTTGTTCTCAGCGATGATTTCCCGTGCGATATAGAGACCCAAACCGGTATGTCCGGTTGCGCCGTAATGAAAATCCTTCTCGAAAATCTGATCGGCAATCTCGGGTGCGATGCCTTGACCAAAATCGATGATTTTTAGCGTGGTCTGAGAGAAAGTCTGGGAGATCTCAAAATTTATTTTAGCTGTCTTGCCATGGCGGATTGCGTTATCGATCAAATTGCTCAAGACAGATTTGAGGCGATTATCAGTTTGCAAGTTGCCAGAGCCGCTAATCTGATAATTAATATCCGGATGATTAGCCATGGTCGAAGTAATAAGTTTATTTAGATCTATCGGTATTTTTTTATCAGCAGCTATTTTTTGGGGAGTTTTGGAAAGAGTGGAAAGCGTTTTGATCAGGTCAATAGAATCTTGGGTGCGCAATCTGATATGTTGCAGATAGCTGCTATCTTCTGTGCGTTCATGGTTTTTGAGGGCGGAATTGATAACCGAGAGATTATTGAGCAGATCGTGGCGCAAAATATGATTTGTGACATCCAGCTTGTGCAGGCTGGTGCTGAGCTGTTGATTGGCCAGGGCCAGAGCAAGGTGTTTCTTTTTATAGATAGCACTGATTTTTTGCCGCTTCTCATATTCATGCACTTTATGCAGCATCTTATTCTGCGATTGTATCTTCTCCAGGTCTATCTCTTGTTGCAAAGCATTAGCCTTCTTTTGAAATTTCAAGGCTGAAGTATAATCCTCTTGCCTTTCATAAAAAAAAGTTTTGAGCTCATATTGGACAAGCTGGCTCAATTTTTTGCAGTGCAATTTATCACACAATTGCTCTGATTGTTTCATATATTTCCGGGCTATTTGCAGCTGCTTCAGATGTATATAATTACTAGCCAACAAAACATTACAAGTCATTTCCACATAACTATCATTACCTTCCCGAGCCAGAGCTAGGCTGCGTTCTAGGGCAGCGATAGATTTCTGATACTCTTTGAGCTTAAGATAGATGTTGGCGATATTGATATAGGTTTTGGAAACCATGAGATTGCCCACAAATTTTTGCCTGATCTCTATCGCTTGCTGATAATATTGCAAAGCCTTATCATATTCTTTCTTTAATCCGAAAAGCATACCCAGATTGTTCAATACATTGGCCTCTCCCATCTTAAAGTCGATCTCAGCATTAATTTTTTGAGCCTTCTGGAAATACTTATAACTATCTCGATAATTTTGTAGATCATAATAAATCAAGCCGATACTGTTGTAGATATTGGCGATCCACTCCTGATTATTCTCAGCCTGAAAAAAATCCAAAGCGGCAAAATTTAATTTCAAAGCCTGATCATTTTGTCCCAGATTGGCATAACTGATAGCTTGCCAATTTTGTAAACGAGCTCGGAAATCTTGGTTTTGGGTTATCTCAGCATATTTTAGCGCTTTTTCAAAGATACTCAAAGCTCGATGATCTTGACCTTGTTTTTGTTTGGATACTCCCCAAGCTAGCAAGATTAGCAGACGACAAAAATCTTCATCCTCGCCTTTTTGTTTGCTGAGCAGATGGTAAGCTTTCAAAAAATATTTTTGGGCTTGGGTATATTCTGAATCATAAAAATTGATTAGACCATGCTCAAAATAATAATTACTTAGTAAAACTTTATTGGAAATCTGAGGCAACAATTTTTCCGCTTTTGCCATCGTCTCCAGAATCAAATGAGACTTGCCATTTTTGCGATAAGGATTGATTAATTTCAAGTAGCTATCAAATTTATCTTCAGGCTTAGCGTTAACTAATTTCTGCTCCATCTTCTCTAATTCTTTCATCATCATGCAACCTCACTTTGGGGGTTAGTTTTTTTGTACCAACTAAAAATAAGGGCAGCTTGTGCGCTACTGTTGGCACAGAATTTATTTTTTGTTATCACAATTTCTTCCCTATTTTGAAAAAGTAGCATTTTTATGCCAACCTTTTTTATTGATAAGTTTCAGTTTGGATCCACTGTTAAGTGCAAACTGGGTGCAGATAATTTCTCGTGTCTTGTCTGCCTGATTCACTCTCTAAAGGACAAATTGATCACTTCTCCGGCCTGATCTTATTCAAGATGATCTCAAAAATAGCGCCTTGCGGTTGATTGGCCTCATAACGCAGCTCGCCATTATTTTCAGCGATGATTTCCCGCGCGATAAAGAGTCCCAAACCGGTATGTCCGGTTGCGCCATAATGAAAATCTTTCTCGAAAATCTGATCGGCAATCTCGGGTGCGATGCCTTGATCAAAATCGATGATTTTTAGCGTGGTCTGAGAGAAAGGCTGGGAGATCTCAAAATTTATTTTAGCTGTCTTGCCATGGCGGATTGCGTTATCGATCAAATTGCTCAAGACAGATTTAAGGCGTTTATCAGTTTGTAAGTTGCCAGAGCCGCTAATCTGATAATTAATATCCGGATAATGTGCCATGAGCGATGAGATCAAATTAGGCAGATCTATGGGTACTTCTTTATCAGCAGCAATTTTTTGGGGAGTTTTGGAAAGAGTGGAAAGTGTTTTGATCAATTCGATAGAATCTTGAGTGCGCAATTGAATATGCTGTAGGTAGCTTTTGTCTGCTGTGCGCTGATGATTTTTGAGGGCTGAAGTGATAACCGAGAGATTATTTAGCAGATCGTGCCGCAAAATATGATTTGTGACATCCAGCTTATGCAAGCTGTTGCTGAGCTGCTGATTGGCCTGAGCAAGAGCAAGATGTTTCTTTTTATAGATCGTACTTATCTTTTGTCGCTTCTCATATTCATGCACTTTGTGTAGCAATTTATTCTGAGATTCGATTTTTTCCTGATTTATTTCCTGCCGCAGAGTATTGATCTTTTTTTGAAATTGTAAAGCAGAGGCAAGATCCTTTTGATTTTCATAAAAAAAGGCTTTGAGTAGATAGTGCTTTAACTGGCATTTTTTTCGCTTCAATCTATCGCACAGTTGCGCTGATTTTTCAATATATTTCTGAGCCAATTCTGGCTGTTGCAGATAGATATAGTTGTAAGCTAAGATTATATAACAATCAAATTCCACACTAAAATCAGCACCTTCGAGAGCCAGTGCCAAACTGGTTTCTATAGCTGAGATAGATTTTTGATATTCTTTGAGGTCAAGATAGATGCTTGCGATATTGATGTAGGTTTTGGAAACCATTACATTGCCCACAAATTTTTGGCGAATTTCAATAGCTTGCTGATAATATTGCAAAGCGCGATCATACTCTTGCTTCAGGCGGAAAAGCATGCCCAGATTGTTCAAAACATTGGCTTCTCCCATTTTAAAGTCGATCTGAGCATGAATCTCCTGAGCTTTCTGAAAATATTTATAACACTCTTTATCATCTTGCAAACCATAATAAATCAAGCCGATGCTGTTGTAAATATTGGCGATCCACTCCTGATCATTCGTCGCCTGAAAATAATCTAAAGCGGCTAAATTTAATTTCAATGCCTGATCATCTTGTCCCAGATTGGCGTAGCTGATAGCTTGCCAATTTTGTAAACGAGCTAGATAAGCTTGATTTTTTGTACTCTTGGCATATCTTTCAGCTTTTTCAAAAACGCTCAAGGCGCGATGATGAAGGCCTTGCTTTTGTTTGGTTACGCCAAAAGCCAGCAGTATCCTCATCTTAAAATAATCTAATTCCTCAGTTTGTTGCCGACTGAGCAGATGATAAGCTTTGAGCAGACTTTCTTGGGCTTTGGTATATTCAGAACTGTAAAAGTAGCAAAGAGCTAGTTGATAATAATAGCTACTTAGGAAAACTTTATTGGAAATCTGGGGTAACAATTCTGTCGCTGCTGCCATGGTTTTGGGGATCAAATCAGATTTACCATTCTTGCGATAAAGCCTTATTAATCTGGTTAATAAGTCGAATTTTTCTTCCGTGTCTGCTGTTACAATTTGCCGTTCTATTTTTTCTATTTCTTCTATCATTCAGAATCCTCACATCGTTTGTTTGAAATATCAACTGTTTTCATTCTAATTATAAAAAGTGGATGGCGACTATTTGCGTCAATAGATTTACTGCCATACTTCATTTTATTTTACTAAACTCAGCAAAACTTATTTATAAAAAATAAGTTGGCACTCAAAGATATGATGCGGCTTGTAGACCTCACTCTTATCAAGATTCAGATAGGCCATGGGCAGATATTGCAGATTTAGCTTTCCCTCAGCCCATTGCTGAGCAGAGATCTCTATTTCCCAAGGCTCGACCACACTGCCCGGAGCCCAGCCGGCGCGGTGAAATTTCCAAGTTCCGGCTTGTGGACGGCAGCTATTCAGATAGCAATCTGTTTTCCACAATAAATTTTTGTATTCACTTTGATTGATAAAGACAGTGCGCTCTGCCGGCATAAATTCAGCAGCGTTTTGGCTATTGGGCGACATGCCGTGGCCGGTTACCAGCACTCGCAATTTGGCGGCTTTAGCCTCTGCTGGCACCTTTATCTCTCGGGTCGGTAAATTGGCTGCCAGAGGATTTTGGGGATTGCCATATTCAAATTCACCGTTCCAAATATTTTTGATCTCAAAGGGAGCTAGTTTAGCAGCTCCCGCATAAAAGTCCAAATCGGCAGAAATTTCCCAACCCTGCTGTTTTGAGGGGTCTTCAGTTTCTTGCATCCAAGTAGCTACAAAAAGGTCGAGCTTTTTTCTGCCTCGAAAAAGCGGCAGAAAATCTGTGACATCCACTTGCCAAGAATGCCCGCGGAAATAGGGTGTGATAAAGCGGCAAAGCTCATAGCGTGTAGAATCTTGCCAGATATAGATCGAGGCGCCTTCGTCCCAAGGATCGTAACCCCCGGGTAGATCAGAAATCAAGAGGTTCAAAATCACCCGCTCGATCTCAGTCTCAAACTGAGGGAAATCTACTTGATGAGAAGTTTCACGATATTTGACAAATACAGGTTGTTGGTCGATCAAGCTCACATTTATCGGCTCAATATTCTTCTTGATTTTATCGGCAACTGCCAAATTGAGATTATCCAGATAGAGGTTGGTGGTGAGCTGGGAAGTTCTTCCTCCGATCGCCACTTGAAAGGGATAGGGTTGCATACCGGGAATAAAATATTCAGAAAAAATCTGCTGCTCAGCTATCTGCAAAGAGATCGCCGCGCCTCCGACTAAATATTTTATCTCCAGAGACATTTTTTTTAGTTGCTCATCTTGCTGTGGATCAGCTCGAAATTCTATTGGTGAAAGTATCTTCTTGCGCTCCAAGCCAGCCCAATGCAGAGAGATTTCGCGTTGGGGATTGGCATAATAATTGCCATTTTCGTCAAAGATATGGGAAGTGGGTGGATTGTAGATATCAAAGCCAATAGCAAAAGATCCAGCCAAACTGGGCTCTTCCCATTTGGCAAGATGCAGGCTGTCGTCAGCGGTATAATGATTACGATTAATCAGCGCCAGTCCAAAGCCTTCTCCACCATAACCTACCTGAAATTCCAGCTCAATCTTTACAGATTTGTAGAGAGATTTGAGCTCAGCCGGAAAACGCGCCACATTTTGCTGATTGCTACCGCGATAGCCTTGCAAGAGCAGCAAAGCACCATGATTGATTTCCGGTGCTGGCAGATTGCCATTTTGATACAAACGTACATTTTCACTGGAATCGGCAAAAGTGTAGGAAAATTGCAGATCTTGGGCACTTAATAAACTGGCAATGAGAAAAAGAAAAATCGGAAAATATTGTTTCATACTTGCTTCCTTATTTTTTTATTAGAATGTATAGATTCAAAAGATTTTATTGGTCGCTGTTCAGGTCAGCTTGACAATAATTGTAGCCGCGGTACTCAAAATATTGCCTCAGATGCTGCAAGCGCTGATAAAAATCGGACCAGTTGCGTGCTTGCGGTTGGCTCCAAACTACTTCTGCCAAAGCGCTGAGGCGGGGGAGAAGCATGTATTCGGCCTGAGCTTGCGTGGGAATCCATTCTGTCCACAGATTGGCTTGCGCGCCCAGAATATAGTGGCTGGTCGCAGCTGTCAGCTCGCTCGGAATAGGCTCATAAGCATAAACTTTTTTCAGAGGCGTGTAGCCTCCGATCGCAGGCGGCTGAGTAGCAGCATCTGCCTGGTAATGATCGAAATAGCAATGCGATTGCGGACACATTATCACATCGTGTCCCTGCTGAGCTGCGGCAATGCCGCCACTTGATCCCCGCCAGCTCATCACGGTGGCTCTCTCGGCCAAACCGCCTTGCAAGATCTCATCCCAACCAATCAATTTACGCTCTTTGCTTTGCAGATATTTTTCGATCCGCCGGATAAACCAGCTTTGCAACTCCTCGACATTCTGCAAATTTTCTTGCTGCAGGCGAGCTTGGCATTTGGGGCATTTTTCCCACTCGGTTTTATCTGCTTCATCACCACCGATATGAATGTATTTCCCGGGAAAGAGCGCGATCACTTCGTCCAAAACATCGGTCAAAAAGCTAAAAACCTCTTCTTTGCCAGCACAGAAAATATCTTGATTGGGCCAATAGACTCCGGTGGGAACTTGATACGGTCCGCCAGTACAACCCAAAGCAGGATAGGCAGCCAATACTTCCACACTGTGTCCCGGCATCTCGATCTCGGGAACTACCAAGATCTGTCGCGCTGCTGCATAATCCACTATTTCCCGGATTTCTTCTTGAGTATAAAATCCACCGTAAGTAGCTGCTTCATCTGGTTGCGCCGGCTGGCATTCACGCCAATCTATCCCGGGGCGCTCAACGCGCCAAGCCGAGATCGCTTGCAGGCGAGGATATTTTTTGATCTCAATCCGCCAGCCATTATCATCTGTCAGGTGCCAATGAAAAACATTTAGTTTATGCATTGCCAGTAGATCGAGATATTTTTTGATAAATGAGATTGGGAAAAAATGGCGCGAGACGTCCAGATGCATTCCCCGCCACTTAAAACGCGGTTGATCGGAGATCTTGCAGACGGGAAGCTCGAGCTGAGCTGAGTTTGCCTTCGTCAGATTGGCAGGCAGCATTTGCAATAAACTTTGGATTCCATAAAAGATGCCGGCCAGATCTGCTGCTTCCAATAAGATGTAGCGCGCGTTGATATTTAGTTGATAGCTTTCAGCAGCAGTTATCTCCTGAGATAATTTCAGATGTAGGCAGTTGGTATGAATGGTTTTGCCGGGTAAGATGGGAATTTTGGTCGGTAGTGCTTCGCTGAGGAATTGGGCTGTTGCGCGTAATTTGGGTGAAAAGGGATAGATAAAGATCTTGCTGTGTGGCAAGATCCTGAAAAAGCCGGGCTGACTTTCGAGCTTGTGGGGTTTGGGGATGATCTTGATCAATTTTCAACTCCAGAAATTTTTTTACTGCTGAGAAAATTGCTAAACGCAGCTGATTGGTCAAGCAAATAGTGCTGGCGCAGCTCGTTTAGCCAGATTCATCCCAACGCTAATTTTTCTTGGATCAATTAACTTGCTGAAAGGCAGACAGATATGGCGAAGGATTATTTCAGGGAAATCTGATAAATCCGGGAGCTCTCGCCCCAAGGATGATAACCTTCTCCCAAATAACTGAAACCATATTTTTCATAAAAGCCAATGTGATCAGTCGCCAGATAGAGCTGGTCAAATCCGGCTTGCTTGCTATCGGTTTGAGCTCTTTTCAATAGCAGTGAGCCCAATTGATGACCGCGATAAGTCGGCTCGATATAGAGCGCACAGAGCCAAGGCCAAAGATCCATGCGGCTGATGAAATCATTACTGATCAAGCCGGCCCCACCAATGATCTCTTGCGCCTCGTTCAATAGTAGATACCATTGCGGCAAGCTACTCTTGCTGTCGATAGAATGCGTGATGCAATCTTCATAAATTATTTCAGTCTGCGGATTGGCCCATTTCGCCTGGAAATAGGCAATCGCTGCAGTTTGATACTCCGGGTTTTCCCGAACTGAGATTAGCTTCAGATTATTTATCATTAGATCATCAGCTCCACGCACCACTGCGCTATTTTTCCTGTCAGATTGGCACAATAATTTACGAATTTATCATCTTTCAACTCTTTGATTTCGCCGGCATTCCACATATCATAAGTTCTGCCGTGACAGATATTTTGCACATCATGGCAAGAGCAGGCGCCGGTGAATTCTGTTTCCACTTTTTTGATTAGCTCTTTGCCAACCATAAAACTCTTGATAAATCTGCCTTGGTCCAGCTTATCCACCGGACGTCCAAACTTAGCGCCCAAAGCCAATAAACCTCCGCTCAAGGCTCCACAAGTGCCGTCTCCCAGCAAACCGCCACCACCGGAAAGCGTGTGCGCTGCTTGGATCAGATCATCTGTTACATAGCCGATAGTTTCTTGCACTGCCAGCAGTACGCATTGGGGACAGCAGCCATATTTCAAATCATAATCATAAGCCAATTGATAAGCTTGAGCTGCCAATTCTTTCTTTTCATTCATCATAAAAACCTCAAATACTTTTTTTTTGAGTAAGAAAGAAAATTGCTGAAATCTGTCAATCCAGAATTAACGGTTCACCCCTACGTTGATACTCCAAACCGTTAACTGCAGTGATTTTGAGCGAGGAAGTATGGTTTTGGGCTGGTGGATGAATAGTGGAAAAGAGAAGATTTTTCAACGAACCCAAAAGCGTGAAATGTGAAATGTGAAAAGTGAGAAGGGATGACAGTGATCTTGAGCTGAAGAGTTATGTTTTGGGCTGGTTGCTGAATAAAGCGGTGATTTTTTTTCAACGAACCCGGAAATCCAAAGAAAATTTATCCGCCGTAGCTTTAGCTTAGGCGGAAAGTAAAAAGTAAAAAGAAATCCACCTACGCCAAGGCTACGGCGGACAAGAAAGAAAAAATGGAAGACAGTAGTAATTTTGAGCTGGAAAGTGAGGTTTAAATCTGGAAGCAAAGAGATGTAGTTTTATTATTGGTAAAAATAAAGAATCTGGTACGCCAGAATTAGGGTCAGCAGCAAGCTAAAGAATTATTGATTGACGAGCAAGCGCTTGCTCAAAGATTTTTGGAAGTAGCAAAAATATTTAGGAGAAAGATATGAAAAGCATGGTAGAGATTAGGCATCATTTGCACCAAAACCCCGAATTGTCCGATAATGAAATGAAAACTGCCAAATATTTGAAGCAGATACTGCAAGATTTCGCAGCTCAGGAAATCGTGGAAAACTTGGGAGGCCATGGTTTGATGGCGATCTACCGAGGGCAGCGCGCAGGCAAAAATCTCCTCTTGCGGGCAGATCTGGATGCTTTACCCATTGCCGAAAATTCTGCCCTGCTCTACAAAAGTCGCCAGCCCCAGGTGGCGCATCTTTGCGGGCACGATGGGCATATGACTATTTTGTTGGAAGTAGCCAGACG
>JAWOEN010000165.1:0-8056 GCA_046482725.1 Cloacimonadales bacterium (SeqCode) | reverse complement strand
TATGAAAGCAACGACCATGGAACTCATGTCGCCGGCTGTGCCGGAGCTGTGGGCGATAACGAGATCGGGCTGGTTGGATCAAGTCTCAATGTAAAAATCATGGGAACTCGTCATGCTCCAACATTTATGGATCATCCTTATGTGCAAAACGGCTATGACGGTATTACCTATTGTGTAGATTCTGGTGCCCAGATTATCAATTGTAGCTGGGGTGGACCCGGAAGCGGTACCATGCCCAACAGTGTGATAAATTATGCGACTTCTAACGGAGCCCTGGTAGTAGCAGCTGCCGGAAACTCCAATACCGAGCATACTGTCTATCATCAAGATTATCCATCTGATGCTACCAATGCCATGAGTGTGGCTGCCACCGATCAATATGATAATAAAGCCGGCTTCTCTGATTTTGGAGAGCCGATCGATATCAGCGCTCCCGGGGTGGGAATCCAATCCACAATTATTGGTGGAAGCGGTTATAGCGCTTTTAATGGCACCTCAATGGCTTCACCGGTAGTGGCTGGAGTTGCAGCTTTGGTACTGAGCATGAATCCCGATCTGCAGCCTCTGGAATTACGAGGTCGCCTCATGGATACTGCTGATAATATCGATGCCAACAACGAAGATTATATTGGTTTGCTGGGAGCTGGCCGAGTCAACGCTTTCCGCGCAACCTTGTATGATCATATTCCCAATTTAACCATCCAGTCTGTTAACTTCAGTGAATCGGACGAATTATCGGATGGAGATGGCAATCCCAATCCGGGCGAGATCGCTCTGATCGAGCTGGAAATCGCCAATGCTAGTTTTGAAGGCGGAACTTGGGCTGACGCAGCAAATGTAGAATTTACAGTAACTAGCGATAATCCTCAAGTTAGCTTTTTAGAGGGAACTGAAAACTTTACAGTTGCCCAAATTTCCGGGGGAGAATCTATCTCAACCAGTTCTAACCCAATAAAAATTCAGATTCCGGAAGAATCTAATATTCAGCAACTGGAATTGATTCTGCAGGTTTCTGCCAATCAAACAGCCGAAACACCCTATTATGCAACACATCCTTTTGAAGTTGTCTTCAACCTAAATCAAGCCGGTTGGCCTTATGATCTGGGTTCAGGTACCAAATCTTCTCCCGTTATCGCCAGCTTTGCCGGCGAGAAAAGAGCCATCTTTGGTGATTCCAGCGGTAATGTGCATGTGATGAATGCTGATGGCACTGCTACAGCAGGCTTCCCGGTCAATATCGGTGGCAGCATCACTTCTGCCGTGGCTGTGGGAGATCTGGATAATGATGGCAGTAATGAGATCGTGGCTGCAGCAGAATCCGGTAGCTTGGTTGCTATCGATTCCGAAGGTGAGATTATCTTCGAATACGCTTTGGCTGGTATGATCAAAAGTAATCCCATCATTGCCGATGTAAATGGCAATGGCAACCGCGAAGTTATCGCAGTTACTTTGATTGGTGAGCAGATGGTAGTGCTGAACGCAGATGGCAGTGATTTTGGAAATTTCCCGATCTCACTTTCCGATGGTGGAACTTTGGCTTCAGCGGCAGTTGGTGATCTGGATGGCAACGGCAGCTTGGAAGTTTTGGTTGCTTCTGTTACCGGTCAACTTTATGCCATCGACACTTCTACTGCCAGCAATTTGGCTAATTGGCCGGTAGATATTGGTAGCAGCTCTGGCGGCGGTCCTATCGTAGCCAATATCAATAATGATAATCATCCGGAAGTGGTAGTATCCACTGCTTCGGGAAATCTTTTTGCCTTCACACATGAGGGTGCGGAAATTTTCTCACGCTCTGTAGGTTGCCAAGTGAAAGGCTCACCTGTAATTTCTGATATCAACGATAATGGCTCGGCCAATATCATCATAGGCGCCAATAACGGAACGCTTTTGGTAATGGATAACAGTGGCGCAGATTTGCCCGGATTCCCGATGAACCTGACATCTGCGGTAGATTCTACTCCCGTCTTGGCAGATATCGATAGCGATGGTGCGATGGATATTATCTTTGGAACTGCTGATGGTTATCTGCATGCGCTCAATTTTAATGGCGTGGAAGCTAGAAACTTTCCTTATCATACCGGAAGCTCGGTAGATACCAGTGCTGCTTTGGGCGATCTGGATGGTGATGGTGATCTGGAAATCATCGTTCCCAACAGTAGCCAGATCGTTGTGCTCGACTTCAAGGAAGCGGTCAGCAATATCGAATGGAGCTGCCTGAAGAAAAATCCGCAGCGGACTGGAAATTATGTAGAATTTACCACATATTCTCAGCCCAATGAAACTCCTCAGTTAGTAAACAGCTTGGATAATAACTATCCCAATCCTTTTAATCCTACCACCAATATCAGCTTTAGTCTGCAGCAGGCAGGAGAGGTGAAATTGCACATCTACAATGCTAAAGGCCAGTTGGTGAAAACTTTGGTGAATGAGCATCTCAGCTCAGGAAGGCATCGTGTGGTTTGGAATGGAAGCGATCAGCAGCAAAATTCAGCAGCCAGTGGAATATATTTCTATCGTCTGCAAACAGCTGAATTTGATTCGATGAAGAAAATGGTTTTGATCAAATAGTCTAGTCACATTTAGCAAAAATATAGTAAGGCAGAGGCGCTTTTGGAGTGTCTCTGCCTTATTTTTTTGCCCAGAATAATTGTTAGCAGAAAGCGAGCTTGAACTTGGGCAAATAATTTTTATAATTGACACATCCAACTTTTTTTTTGATTTCTGTTTTAAAAAAAAATAATCTGGAGTGCTCATGGATCAAGTCATTGTTGTTGTTTATCTGTTGGTTGTTTTGGTAATAGGAATTTGGGCTGGAAGAAAAGTAGTGAATGTGAGTCAGTTTTCGGTTGGGGGGCGCTCGTTTGGGACTTGGGTTATTTTTGCCACACTTTCTGCTTCTTTTATCGGAGGTGGATTTTCCACTGGTAATGCTGAAAAAGTTTTTCGTTTTGGAATTGCCAATATTTTTGCACTTTGGGGCTTTAGTCTCAAAGAGATCTTGGTTGCCAAATTTATCGCTCCCCGCATGAAGAAATATCCGGAAGCTATCTCGGTGGGCGATATTATGAAAACTCATTATGGCAGTTTTGGTCAGATTGTCACCGGCATCTTTTCGGTGATACTTTGCGCTGGCATTTTGGGAGCGCAAGTGGGTGCGATCGGCTATATTTTCAAAGTATTTCTGGGCATAGCGCATATTTATGGAATTTTGATCGGTTGTGGAATTGTGATTATTTACTCGACCATTGGTGGAATGCGAGCAGTAGTTTTCACCGATGTTATTCAGTTTGTAGTTTTGGCGATCGGTATTCCCCTGACGGTGATTTTTGGCATCCAATATGTGGGAGGTTGGAGCAGTTTTGTCGCTTCTATTCCGGCAGAGCATCTGAGCTTTTCCGGTACCAACAGCTTGACGCTGATTCAGTTTATTGGTTTGTTTCTTACCTTTCTTTTAGGCGAAACCTTGGTGCCGCCCTATGTGCAAAGACTTTTCCTCTCGAAGCATACAAAACATACTGAGCGCGGCACTTTTTACAGTGGCCTTTTTTCAATTCCCTTTTTTGCCATCACCGGTATCATCGGTCTCATCGCGCTCAGCATCGATCATACTTTGGATCCCAATCTTGCCATGCCTTTTGTCATCATGAAGGCTCTGCCGGTAGGATTGAAGGGAATCGTCATCGCCGGCATTATCTCGATCGTGATGTCTTCGGCCGACTCTTTTCTAAATTCAGCTGCTGTGGCTTTTTCGCATGATATTATCAAGCCCTTATCTCGGAAAGGTTTTACTGACAAGATAGAGTTGCTTTATATTCGCTTGAGCAATCTGGTTACCGGAGTTTTAGCTATAATTGTGGCGGTGAAAATCAAAAGTATTTTAGATATCTTGGTCTATTCCTACAATTTTTGGTCGCCGGTAATATTGGTGCCACTGCTGGCTGTGATGCTGGGGCTCAATCCCCGCAGGATTCACTTTATCTTAAGCTCGGCGGCGGGCATTTTGGCAGTTTCGCTCTGGAATTTTGTTTTGCATAAACCATTTGATCTGGATGGATTGGTGGTGGGTATCCTGGTAAATCTGCTGGTTTTTGCCATCTCCTACAAATTGATCAAAAATCAGTCAGTTGTAGCTGTCTCTGCATCGATATAAAAGAGCTGATCTTTTTGCAATAAAGTGCCAGGTCCGCCGTAATTTTGCACACTACCGTCGGCAAAATTTAGTTGGAAAGAGTAGTAGATAGTATCGCCGGGCGAGTAATATCTCAGTTGCTGAAAAGCATAATCTCCCACTGCCAAATCGCTGAAAGCTGTTTGTAGAGAGTCGAGATTATTGGCCCCATATTTTAGGGTTTGGATGGTTTGCTCAAAATTATTTTGTACTTTGACGCCGGCATGAGTAGCGTCGCAATAAACTTTGCGCACTTCGTCTGGTTGCAGCTCCAAGGTGGTGGTATTAAAAAAATCTCCGGTCATGTTACCATAATCGTCCGACATCTGCATCAGAAAAGTATCTCCTTCCAGATAAAATTCTACAGTGGTGCTAGGATTGGAAAAGATAGTTTTTTTGCCGGTATCGATAAAAATACTCTGGGTGGGATTGGAAGATTCGGCAGCTGACAAAACCTGGACAGGTCCATTTGCGGCAAAATATATATTATGATTAGTACGATTGATCACTTTGATCTCTGCTTCGCTGGCGCAACCCAGAAAGAGCAGTAGCAGACTGCTTAACAGCAAAATTTTTTTCAAACAGACCTCCCTAAAAAGATTACGCCGGGACTCCGGCGTAATCTAGCTAATAATTATAGCTTACTTGATATTATAAAAAGCAGCTTTGCCCAAGTAGCGGGCAGTTTCACCCAATTCATCTTCGATACGTAAAAGCTGATTGTATTTGGCAATTCTTTCCGAGCGGCAGAGTGAGCCGGTTTTGATCTGACCGGTATTGAGGGCTACTGCCAGGTCGGCGATGAAAGTATCGGATGTTTCGCCGCTACGATGCGAGACCACGCAGGTGAAACCAGCTTTCTGAGCTGTTTCCATCGTATCCAAAGTTTCGGTAAGGGTACCGATCTGATTCAGTTTGATCAAGATGGAGTTGGCAGATTTTTCATCGATTCCCCGCTGCAATCTTTGCACATTGGTCACAAAAAGGTCATCGCCCACGATCTGAATCTTATCGCCCAATTTCTGGCGCATTAGGCTCCAGCCGTCCCAATCATTTTCATCCAGACCATCTTCGATCGAGATGATGGGAAAGCGATCGACCAGATCTACCCAAAAATCTACCATTTCGGCTGTCGAGAGCTTTTTGCCTTCGGCATCCAGATGATATTTGCCATTTTTATAAAATTCCGATGCTGCCGGATCCAAAGCGATGGCAATATCTTCTCCGGGACGATATCCAGCCAATTTGATAGCTTTGATAATAATTTCCAATGCTTCTTCGTTTGATTTCAGATCGGGAGCAAATCCACCTTCATCGCCCACAGCTGTGTTGAGGTTTTGCTTTTTCAATTGATTTTTGAGAGCATGGAAAATCTCTGTATTCATGCGCAAGCCTTCGCTAAAGCTTTTGGCGCCCACCGGCATGATCATAAATTCTTGTAGATCCACGTTGTTATCGGCATGTGAGCCGCCATTGAGGATATTGGACATCGGCACGGGCAGCAAGCGGGCATTGGGTCCGCCCAGATATTTATAAAGCGGCACACCTTGCTCGGCAGCAGCAGCTCGGGCGCAGGCCAAAGAGACTCCCAAAATAGCATTAGCACCCAGCTTGGATTTATTCTCTGTGCCATCCAGCTCTAGCATCAAAGTATCCAGCAGAGCCTGATCTTCCACATCGTAGCCTATTAGCTCCGGGGCGATCAGCTCATTGACATTTCTGACAGCGTTCAAGACACCTTTACCCAGATATCTTTCATTGTCACCATCGCGCAGTTCCACTGCTTCGTACTCGCCGGTAGAGGCACCGGATGGTACTGCAGCTGTTCCCATGAATCCACTATCCAAATATACTTCTACCTCGACGGTCGGGTTGCCACGACTATCTAAGATTTCTCTACCATAAATTGATATTATTTCAGACATATTTAACTCCTTTGTTATCTTGATTTGGTTACTAAATTTGATAGCTTCTTTAAAAAAAAATAGCTCTATAATGTAAAGCATTTTCTACACTAAACTTCCTGCATTTTGCTCTGATAACTGCGAAAGATTTGTCAGGATAAAAATAATTACTTTGACCTAATTTACCCGGCAGGGTTTTTCAGCGGAAAAAAGTGTAGGAGATTTATGCTGAAAATTCTATATCGTGACGAAGATTATATCATTATCCACAAACCGCCGAATATTTTGGTGCATCGCTCTTGGCAATCCAATGATAAGATCTTTTTATTGCAGATGTTACGTGATCAGATCGGGCAGAGAGTTTATCCGGTACACAGATTGGATCGGCCTACCAGCGGCGTGCTTTGTTTTGCTCTGCATAGTGAGGCGGCGCGGGAATTTTCTTTGCAGCTACGAGCGCATCAGGTGCAGAAAACATATCGGGCGATCGTGCGTGGGTTTACGGCCGAATCTGGCCGCATAGAGCACGCCATAGCCGAGAGCAAAGAGCACCAAAAGCAAGCGGCGCTGACCGATTATCGGCTTTTGGCGACTGCCAGTTTTGAGATTGCCTGCCGGAAATATCCTACATCGCGCTACAGTTTGGTAGAGTTTTCTCCCCGCAGCGGGCGCTATCATCAGCTGCGCAAGCATGCAGCTCATATTTCGCATCATATCATCGGCGACACGATGCACGGCAAGGGCGAGCACAATCGCATCTTTCGTGCTCATTTTGGATTGGATAGACTGCTGTTGATCGCCAAAAAACTGGAGTTTTATCACTATCGTCTGCAGAAAAAGATTGTGATCGAAACCGAATGGGAAGAGGAGCTTGCCAATTTCTTGCAGCGCGCTGAATGGCAATATCTAGAGTAAAACGCCGACTCTGTTTCCTACCAAAAAAAATGGGAGCAAAAATTTGCTCCCATCAAATATATTTCAGCTAATTAGTTTTATGATTAGTCAAAAGCTTTGTCTGTGTTCCAGACTTCCCAAACTTTGCCCACTAGGTCGGGACCGGGTTTCAGAGTCATCTTACCGGGTTTCCAGCCGCTGGGAGTAGCTTCGGCACCTTTGCTCATTCTCACCAATTGGAAGGCTTGGATTTGACGCAGAGTTTCACTAACATTGCGGCCAACCGGAGGAGTCAGCACTTCAAAGCCTTGTACATTGCCATCAGGATCGATGATAAATCTGCCGCGAGTTTCCACCCCGCCATCTTCATCATAAATGCCATACATCTTTCCCACCTTTCCGCCGGCATCCGACAGCATGGGATAGGGCACACCACCTTCTACCATTTTACTGATCTCGTTTTCATTCCAAATCTTGTGCACAAATACGCTGTCCACACTCATTGATAAAACTTCGACACCGAGTTTTTGGAATTCGGGATGTTTTTCAGCAACTGCTGAAATCTCGGTTGCTCAGACGAAGGTGAAATCGCCGGGATAGAAACAGAGAACTACCCATTTTCCCAAATAATCTGATAATTTTACATTGATAAATTTGCCTTGATGATAGGCCGGAGCTGTGAAATCCGGGGCTGGTTTTCCTACTTTGATCATCTTTTCCTCCTGAATGTTTGTAGATTGTTCAATTGATTTTTCTTCGACTTTTTTTGTAGATTGTTGCACCTCGGATGTTGGTCGGGCGCAACCGATTTTCATCTCTTCTGCCATAATGGCCTCCCTTGACTGAAATATATTTCTGCTCACAATTCTAAAAATTACTTGGTAGAAATTTAGATTTTGTCTGGTTGCTGTCAATAAAAGAATGCTCTGCTAAACTGGAAGAGCTTGCAGTAAAATCGCTGGGAAGAAGCCAAAAATCTTGACGGCTGCTTGGATAAATTTCAACTCGTTGGATAATCTGAAAATAAGGAAACAATATGCCAGACAGAAGTATCGAAAATAACCCACTACATGGGATTACACTAAAA
>JAWOEN010000134.1:0-8330 GCA_046482725.1 Cloacimonadales bacterium (SeqCode) | reverse complement strand
AGCTGAAAGGTTGTAATAGTGCTTTGCTTTTTATTCTCAGAATCGGTGCTGGTCACCAGATAATTTTTGCTGAATTGCAACAAAAACAGTTAAAATAATAAAAATTTCTTGCACGTTTAACAGCAATAATAACAATGTCGTATGAATATTTATTAAGGAGTATTTAAATGAAAGGAAAAGTTAAATGGTTTGATGATGTGAAGGGTTTTGGATTTGTGATTACAGATGATGGCACAGAGTATTTTGTACACTGGAAGTCGATTGTGACAGTCTCTGATACCGACAGAAAGTTTTTAGTAGAAGATGAGCAAGTAGAGTTTGACACTTTAGAAACCGACAAAGGTATTCAGGCTATCAACGTAATAAGAAAGCTATGATTTAAAACATAAAACAAATTGAGCGGCTGCCTTGGTGGTCGCTTTTTTTATTGGATAATAAAAAAATGTTTCTTCCCACAAATAAAGCAGAGATGCGAGCCCGCGGTTGGCAAGCGCTAGATATTATCATCGTCACCGGTGATGCTTATATCGATCATCCCAGTTTTGGTGCAGCCCTGATCGGGCGCCATCTGGAAGCGCAAGGTTATCGGGTGGGAATTATCGCTCAGCCCGCTTGGCAGAATGACAAAGATTTTCTGGCTCTGGGTCAGCCCAAACTTTTTTTTGGCGTCACTGCCGGCAATCTGGATTCCATCGTCAATCATTACACAGCCCAAAGGAAATTACGTCAAACAGATGCATTTTCGCCAGATGGTCAGATCGGCAAACGTCCGAATTTACCCTCAATAGTTTATACCCAAAAAATCAAAAAGCTCTTCAAAAACTGCCCGGTTGTTTTGGGTGGGGTGGAAGCAAGTTTGCGCCGGCTACCGCATTATGATTACTATTCCGATAAAATTCGCAATTCGATTCTTTTTGATAGCAAAGCGGATATTTTGGTTTATGGCATGGGTGAGAAGCCGATATTGCAGATCGCACACGCTCTGGCATCCGAACAAGATATAGCAGAAATCAAAGCAATTCCAGGAACGGTCGTGACTGCTAAATCGCCAGAAGAAGGCTATCTTTTACCAGAATATTCTCCGGATTTCAGTTTGGAAGATTTTTATCATATGTCACTGCGTTTTGAAGAAAATTTTCGCAGTCAGATCTTGTACCAAAAATTTGGCCAGCGCTACCTGAAACACAATCCTCCGGCCTTGGCTTTGAACTGTGCTGAGATGGATAATCTCTATGCTTTGCCCTTTGCTAGAGCTCCACATCCACGTTACAATGACCAGAAATTAACTGCTTTCGAGCAGATCAAAAATTCTGTTACTTCTCATCGTGGCTGTTTTGGAGGCTGTGCTTTCTGCTCGATCGGCTATCATCAAGGCAAAACTATTAGTTCACGCTCCCAAGATTCTATCAGCTCCGAGATCAAAACAATTAGCAATACTGCAGGCTTTCACGGTACTATCTCAGATGTGGGCGGTCCTTCGGCCAATATGTATCAGATGTATTGCAAGCTTGGCATTAGTGCTACTTGTTTGCGCCGCTCTTGTCTTTATCCGCAGATATGTCCGCATTTACAGCACTCGCATCAACCCATTCTTGATCTGCTGCAAAAGTGCAGACAAATTGATGGTGTGAAAAATCTCTTTATCGGCTCGGGAGTTCGCTTTGACCTGGCTTTGGATGAAGAAAAATATATCCAGCAATTGGCAAAAAATTATACCAGTGGCTTGCTGAAGCTGGCTCCGGAACATAAAAATAGCCGGACTTTGCAGATTATGCATAAACCTGATTTTTCTCAGTATCAAAACTTTTCTGTAAAATATGCTGCCGCCAGCAAAAAGGCTGGCAAAAACCAAACAATCGTTCCTTATATGATCGTGGGGCATCCCGGCTCAGATCTCAAAGCTGCCCTAGAATTGGCTATTTATCTAAAGAAAAATAATATTCATTTGCAACAGATACAAGAATTTACTCCCACTCCCATGTCAGAAAGCACGTTGGCTTATCTCACCGGCAAAACTTTGGATGGGCAAAAAGTATATGTGCCCCGCGGTCGCGAGATTCGCTTGCAAAAAGCTTTGGTACAGTGGTATGAACCCAAAAATCGTAAATTGATCATAGAAGCCTTAAAGAAGGCAGGTCGTCTTGATCTACGTGATTTTTTTCTGGGTCCCAACTCAGCTCAGCAAAATAAGCGGAACCAGGCTGATAGCTCTCTTCAGCAACGAAAATCATCTGCAAAATCTTCAATCAGTCGGCGCCAGAAAAAACAGTAATATAACGTTTACAGAGAAGTTATGATTGTTTACAGCAGAGGTAAGATCGCAGAGCAGCCGTAATCTATATAAATGCTGCTAAATGTTTTGAGCACAATCTCTGTCGGTAATTATATTAACAGTGGAATATTTATTGCATTGATTCAGATAATAAATCAAAAAAGGAAGAGGATAAAAATGAAACGAATATTGCTAGTGAGCTTGTTGATGGTTTTTTCGATATTGAGTGCAGAATTACAGATCTCCGGAGAACGAGGTAATTTTAGGATTTCAGCAGATCTAGCTCTGCAGCAAGAGATAGTGCAGCGTGGAGAAGAGAGATATATTCGCCTTTCAGCCGCAGAAACTACACTCAGTGGAGCGGTAGGAGAAGCTTTGTTGCCTGTTTTCACTCAGCTTCTAGCTTTGCCTTCTACAGGAAATTATCAGATCGCAAATCTACAATATGAGACCGAGATTATTACCCTGCCCTATAAATTATTAGCAGCTGGCGAGACGGACGATTTTGCTACTGAGTATTTTCAGAAAAACGAAGCTTATCCCAATAAGATTGCTCAGGTAAATAAACCTGCTATTATGCGCGGTGTAAGATTTTCACAGATTGTGATCAATCCTGTGCACTACAATCCTCAGCAAAATAAATTAGAACTTTATAAAAATATCAGTTTCGATCTAGTGCTAAATGGCGCTGATCAGCGCAATCATCTAGCTTCCCAAAAAAATCTTGGTGTTACAGGATTCAAAAATATCTTTGCCAGTGAAATCTATGGTTGGCAGCCCGAGCGCAATCTGGAAGAAGTGCCTTCACTATACCTCTTTATCGCACCAGACTCTGTGGTAGAAGAGCTAGAGCCTTTGGCAGCTTGGAAAAGAGAGCTAGGCTTCGCGACCAAGATAGCTGCTCTATCTGAAACAGGTGAAAGCAATGAGGAGATCAAAGCTTATCTGCAAAATGCTTATGATAATTGGGAGGTCGCTCCGGAATATGTTGTTTTAGTTGGCGATGAGAGCGGTCCTATCGCGGTTCCATCCTGGTTTATCACCGGCTATCTCAGTCCCCAAAACGTGACAGATCATCCTTATGCTCTGCTGGCAGGAGACGATTATTTCCCCGATCTGATGATCGGTAGACTGTCTTGCCGCAACCTTTCGGAATTACATACGATTATCCAAAAAATTATTACTTATGAAAAAGAGCCAATTACTGAGATAGATTGGTTTACCCGAGCCATCGGCATCGCTGTAGTTAATGATTGGCAAGGTTATTATTCCGGACGCGAAACTGTGATGTCAGCTCGCGATAAATTATTGGATTCTTCCTACACAGTTGTAGATACTTTTGTCACACCGCATCAATCCTCGGCCAATCAGCTTCAAAATATGATAAATGAAGGAGCTACTTTCATCAATTATCGAGGCTTTGGCAGTCCTAGTTATTGGAGTGGAACCTATGGGAATCTGTTTTATATCGAAGATATCGAGACTCTTAATAATGGTTCTTTGCTACCCATGGTTACCAGCATAGTTTGCGGAGGCGGAAATTTTGCCAGTAATACCAGCCCTACTTGCTTTGGTGAGAGATGGCTAAATGCCGGAACTCCCTCCAGTCCCAAAGGTGCGATTGCCTTTATCGGCCCCAGCGAGCATGATACCAAAGTGCAATTTAATAATACAATGGATCTGGGCATTTATCAAGCAGTAGCTTATGAAGATGTTTTTGGGACAGCCGAGATGATGTTGGCAGGAAAGATGGCTTTGTATAATTCTTTCCCCAATAATCATGAGATGGATGGCTATAATGATGCTTTAGATTCGGACGAATTTTATTTTCATGTCTACAACTTATTGGGTGATCCTGGCCTCAAGATTTGGACTGTTGATCCAAAGCTTGCTTCACTTCAGGTTGAAGAAGATTTTAGTAGTGGCGATAATTTTATAGAAGTATACGTAGAAGCAGAAGCTTGTGACGGATTTATGGTTAGCCTCACTTCAGAAGATGAGCTGATAACTACAGCGCGTACAGATGAAAGCGGCAGAGCAATCCTGATCTTTGATTACTTGGCAGCTGGTGACTACAAAATTACTGCTTCCAAATATGGATATCTGCCGGAGCAGTCCATACTTGCGGTTGACCAAACACAACAAGTGCAGATCGACAATATCGAGCCTGTGGATTTTACCTCAGGAAGCGCGCAAGAGCTGGCAATCAGCTTATTCAATAAATCTGCAAATGATCTAGATGATGTGGAACTGCTGGTTACCTGCGAAGATGACTATATCTCTGTGTTGAATCAACCAGAGAGTTTTTCGATTGCAGCTGGTGCTTTTAGTGATATTGTGGTAGATATTTTGCCGGGAAATCAGTGGAAAGATCAACAGATCTTTAATCTGAAACTTGAATTTAACAGCGAGGATGAAAACTGGGAATATTTGCATCAAATCAAGATTCTCTCTCCAGAATTTACTTTTTCTGGTTTGACTGTTGAAAATTTTGATTTTTTACTAGCTGGTGCAGAAAATCAATTTAATCTGCAATTTACCAATACGGGCTCAGTCGCCTCTACTGAAGTAATCTTGGAGCTTTCCGATAGCACGGATAATAGTGAGATATTGGAAAACGAGACTATCTATCTGCCTCTGTCTGTAGATGAAGCCGGAAGCGGAGAGGAAAACTTCTCTGCCCACATTCCGGCAACTGTGATTAGTGGCGAAAATTTGCAATTACGGGCGCGAATTTTTTATGAGGGAGAAATCGTTTCCAGTAGCTTCTTTCCCCTCGCAGTGGGAGATATATCCCAAACTTCGCCAAGCTTTGGACCGGATGGATATTATGCTATCGAAAGTCGAGACGTAGGAAATTTCAGCGCGCCGGAATATAATTGGATAGAGATAGCTCCGGAAGAAGGTGGAGCAGGAGAACCAATGCAAGTAGTTCATAGCACCGTAGATGGTAGCGTTGGCTGGTTCGAGCTACCTTTTGAGTTTACATACTTTGGAGAAAGCTTTGATCAGATCACCGCTTCGACAGAAGGCTATATTGCGATGGGACAAGATGATTTAGTTTATTTTCGTAACCGCACTATTCCCGGTCCGGTGGGACCACATTCTATGATTGCTCCCTTTTGGGATGACCTGAATAATGGCACTGTTTACGGTCATTATGACTCTAGGAATCACATGTATATTGTCAGCTGGTATGGCTTTGTAAGTACTTATAGCTACTCGCCTCAAGAATTTCAAGTAATCTTGTTTGATCCCGCTTTTCACAATACTCAATCAGAGAATGGCATGATTCTATTCCAATATAAAGAGATCAATAATAATGATAATTCGGATAATTTTGCCACAGTGGGAATCGAGAATCAGACCAAAACTGAGGGACTACTTCTATCTTATGCCAATATCGAGCCTGCCACCATGCATGCCCTGGCAGATGAGACTGCCATACTGATCACCAGTGGCGATAATTACACTGTGGGTAGTAATGATACAGAAATAGCTTTAGAGAAGATTAATCTACATAATTATCCCAATCCCTTTTTACTGAACAATTCTGCTAGGTCTACTACCACAACCATCAGTTTCAATCTGCAAAATTTTGAAGATCAAGCTCTGAAACTAAGTATCTACAATATTAAGGGTCAGAAAGTTTGGCAGAAAACAGTTGCCAATAGTACAGAAACAGAGCATAATCTGGTCTGGGATGGACGTGATATGAGCGGACAAACCGTGACCTCAGGAGTCTATTTGTACAAATTGCAGGCTGGTGAGAAAGCTCTTGCTTCCAATAAAATGTTGATACTAAAATAAACAGTTCGCAACAAATAATGGTGCACGCCTAGCAAGTTTGCTTCAAAATATTTACTGCTGCAATGAATAAGTATTAGTTATATGGAGAGTTATTAGTCAGCTCTCGACAGGTTAGGGCAGATTGTATAATATACCTTACACTTTATAGACCAATGTGTATATTATAACCACATTGTTTTGAAAAAAAGGAAATCGGGAAAATTATTAAAATCTGACAAGATGGCGTTAACCCTCTGTTTTAGAGGGTTTACAGAAGACGCGATTCTTAAAAAATTTCTTTATACTTGGAACCATAATTGCATATATATTAACAATTGAGTTAAGAAAAAATGAGGTAGTTATGATTTTAAAAAAAGAATGTGTAAAAGGTAAACGAATTCTAGTAATAGACGATGACAAATATATTCGAAATTTGTTGTTGGCAATCTTGAGCGAAGAAGCTTATGAGGTAAAAACTGCAGCTTCAGCTGAGATTGGTTTACGCCTGATCGAAGAGTTTTCTCCCCAGATAGTTTTGTGTGATATCAAATTGCCCGAGATGAGCGGCTTTGATTTTTTGGATAGAGTGTTTAAATATCAGGAGAATCTGGATGTAATCATGATAACCGGCTATGCTGACGTGAACGAAGCTGTCACAGCCATGAAGAAAGGTGCATTCGATTATATCACCAAACCTTTTTCTGGTGAAGAGATCAGTATGATTATCAAGAAGGCTTTGGCAACTCAGCATCTGCAAGGCGAAGTCAATCGCTTACATTCTCTTTTGCACGATAATGCTCATGGCATAGTTGGTGAGAGTCCGCAATTGAAACATGTTCTAAAATATATTGATCTGATTTCTCCTACCGAGCTCAATGTTTTGATAAATGGGAAGAATGGGACAGGTAAGGATTTGACAGCCAGCATCATCCACAAGCAGAGTAAACGCAAAGAGCATCCCTTTATCGAGATAGATTGTTCTGCGCTTCCCGAGCCTTTAATGGAGGCTTTAATCTTTGGTTACGATATCGGCGCCTATAAAGGTGATGTAGAAATCAATAAAGGTAAACTGGAACAGGCAGATGGCGGAACTGTATTTATCAATGAAGTAATGCATCTGACTGAAAGTGCTCAATCCAAATTGGTGAATTTTCTCAAGACTAAAACTTTGTCGAGAATTGGCTCGGAAAATGATGTGGAGCTTGATGTGCGGATAATAGCCAGCAGTAGTGAAAGCTTGAGGAAAAAGATTAAGCAAGGTAAATTTCGAGAAGATCTCTATTATCAACTTAATGAATTTGAGCTTGATCTTCCCGAACTGAAAGAGAGAGATGGAGATGTTAATATTTTGGCCAAACACTTTCTTGCCTTAGCAAATGCCAAATATGGTAAAGAGATCGCAGCTTTTAGTCATGATGTGGAAAAACTGATGGAGATCTACAGCTGGCCGGGCAATATTCAGGAATTAAAAAATGCTGTGAATCGGGCAGTTTTGATTTGTAATGGTAAAGTTATCAAAGCAGAGCATATTCGCCTAATCGATGAAGTTCGTCGCGAAAATTTGATTAACCTCAAAGGAATAGAGATTCAGCAAGCTCGTGATATGATTGAGTCTGAATTGATCAAAGAAGCTTTGCATCGGGCAAGCTATAATAAGTCTAAAGCTGCTGAGATGCTGGGATATTCTCGTAAAACACTCTATACCAAGCTGAGCAAACATGAGATAGAGCTCTGATTTTGAGCTGATAAATAGTTATCCAGCTTTTTAGGTTGACATCAGAAGCAAATCGTAGAGTTTATACACAGTTCTTTTACAGACGCATACGGGGGTGACCTGGTTTCGACAGGGATAAAGGGGATTGCTGATGCATGCCGAGAAGATTACCTACTCGCTAATCACGGTGATAACTAAATATAGAAGCAAACGATAACTTTGCACTAGCTGCGTAACGCAGCTGCGGATCCGGCCGTTTTGCCGATAAATAGCTGGAATTCCGCCCATACTTATCGGATATAGTTTACTGATGCCTATAAAGTAAACCGAAACTCATAGGCTGGCATTTTTCATGGGTTTGATTATTTTCCCGGAATCTTGCGAGAATAAAAAATAACTAAGCATGTAGATTTGGCTTTTGACTTATCTTTGGACGCGGGTTCGATTCCCGCCACCTCCACCATACTTCGTTCCGAATAGATTCGGAACTTCGTATGGCGAGCCTCAAAAAAAGATCTAACTGATGGTAATAATTGCGAAGTATGCGCTTCGTAG
>JAWOEN010000120.1:0-10387 GCA_046482725.1 Cloacimonadales bacterium (SeqCode) | reverse complement strand
GTTTGGGGATCGATTGCTTGGGAGATGAGCGGATGTTTACCAAATTCTAGAGCGGCGACTGGTTGCACCTGCTCGGGAAGTTTTTGTAAAAGATCAGAGAGTGTAAGCTGATTGTGAATCTGGGGTAGATAAGCATTATCACACTGTTTGATGGCAGCAATTGCTATTTTTTCAAATTTCTGGCAGATATTTTTGCCAGCCTTGCGCACGGTGCGCTCGCTGATGAGAGGATAAAATTCTCGTACTCCCAGCTCAGTCAGTTTTTCCACAATCAAATTATCATGTTTATTTTTTAGCAGTGGCAGAGCTACTGAGATCGCGGGCTCTGAATTTTGGAGTTGGGATATTTCTAAAATTTCTACAGCTAGCTCTTTTTTGGCAAGGGTGATTATCCGAGCTGAAGCCAAAATTCCCCGGCCATTGGTCAGTAATATTTCATCATTAACCTGCTTGCGAAAAACGTGAACAATATGATGATGTTCACTACCTGAAATATTTAGCTGTTTACTTTGTAAACTAAGCTCTGGTGTATAAAATCCTGGCATCTTAAACTCCTGAGATATTTTTTATTTAACTAAAAAAAAAACTGGATTTTCCGGTCAAGTAGAAGCTAAGACTAAGACTAAGGCTAAGGTTAAGGTTTATGCGCCGAATGCGAGCTGGCGAGCTGCAGGCGTACTAAGGCTAAGGCTAAGGTTAAGGTTAAGGTTAAGGTTTGTGCGCCGACTGGCGCATTGAGGTTAAGGTAAAGATCACGCCAATTTAAAAAACTTTTTCTTGTTCGGTTAGTTCGCTCTAGTTCGTTGAAAAATTCTTCTTTTTTCTACAAATCAGCTACAACTCAAAACCTGACTACTCAGCTCAAGATCACTTCGGTTTCACATTTTTTTTTGTTCGGTTAGTTCGGGCTAGCCTGCCCCGTGAAATTCCGTAGGACTATTTAACTGGGGTTCGTTGAAAAATTCTTCTCTTTTCCACAAATCAGCAATAACCCAAAACCTCACTTCCCAGCTCAAAATAGCATCCAAGCAAAAACTCATTAAAATTGTTAGTTTAGCCTGCCCCGTGGAATTCGAGGTACGAGACTATTCCACTGGGGTTCACATTTCCCATTTCACTTTCTGGAGCAGACGTAGTCGCTTTTCTTCTTTACAGCTTGCTGAAAAAAAAATATTCGACAATGGTTAGCACAGCATGGGAGAAAAAGATATGGCAGATCAATTATCATTATTTGAAAATCAGGTGAAACCGAGTAATATTCCTTTGGCCGAGCAGGTGCGGCCCAGATCGATTGCAGATTTGAAAGGACAGCAAAAGCTGTTGCAGCCCGGCGGATTATTGCACAATATGTTGCAGCAAGATAACTACAGTTCTTTTATAATGTGGGGTCCTCCCGGCACAGGTAAGACCACGATTGCGCGGATTATCGAGCGCCACAGTAGCAGCAGATTCATCTCGTTCAGCGCTGTCCTGGCCGGCATCAAAGATGTGAAGGCGGTGATGCAAGAGGCAGAATTTACCCTAAAAGAGCAAAACAAAAGCACTCTGCTTTTTATCGATGAAATTCACCGCTTCAATAAAGCGCAGCAAGATGCCTTTTTGCCCTATATCGAATCCGGTGCTGTCATCCTGATCGGAGCAACTACCGAAAATCCCTCGTTTGAAATTATTCCCGCTCTGCTTTCCCGCTGTCGCGTCTTGGTTCTAGAGCAGCTGGCGGCGAGTGATATCCGGCAAATTATTCAGCGCGGCAGAGATTTTCTTCCCAAAACTTTGCATTTTTCTCAGCCTGCCTTAGATTTCTTAGTAGCTCAAAGTAGCGGAGACGGACGCAAAGCCTTGAACAATCTACAGAATATTGCCGATGCAATCTCAGGTGAAGCAGAGATTACTCTGCAGCAAGTTAGCGATGTTTTAGCGCGGCGCGCCCTCTATTATGACAAGGCTGGAGAAGAGCATTATAATCTGATTTCAGCACTACACAAATCTTTGCGTGGCTCTGATGCACAGGCTGGGTTGTATTGGCTGGCCAGAATGTTGGAAGCTGGAGAAGACCCGCTTTACATCGTGAGGCGATTGGTGAGATTTGCCACCGAAGATATCGGCTTGGCGGATCCCAACGCAGTAGTGCAGGCTGTTGCTATCAAAGATGCATGTAAATTTTTGGGAATGCCCGAATCCAATACTGCTTTGGCGCAATTGGTAGTTTATCTGGCTACTGCTCCCAAAAGCAATAGCGCTTATGCTGCCTACAAAAAAGCAGCCAAAGATGCTGTCGATAGCAGTAGATTGGGTGTACCGCTGCATATTCGCAATGCGCCGACCAAGCTGCTGGAAGAGCTGGATTATGGCAAAGATTATCACTATGATCATGAGGCGCCCGAACACTATATCTATCAGGATTATTTTCCCCAATTATTGGGTGAGCAGACTTACTATTATCCCAGTAAATTTGGATTTGAAAAAGAGATCCAAAAGCGATTGGATTGGTGGCAAAAACTAAAAGAGAAACAAAAAAATATAAAAAAGGATTAACTGATGCGAAAGATTTTTATTGGCTTATTTCTGAGTCTGGTTTTGGCAGTATCTGCTTTGCAATACAAAGAGCCAGCTCCCTATATCACCGAGATTTTTGATACACCCCGACCGCCCTATCTCAGTATGGTAAATTTTAGTAATTTGGCGATTGAGACAAATTATCAGCAATATCCCAGTTTGGAACAATTAGCCGAACCCACGCTGAAATTGGCCGGGATGGAGATATCTCCTCGGCTCAATGCGACTATTGATAATTATCCCAACAATATGATAAAATTATTCGATCTGGAAACAGGGCAACGTCGCCCGGTTCAGCTGCCAGAATCTATCAAGATTCGCTCGCGGGTTTTCAATCATGATTATAGTAAATTGGCCCTCAGTTATGAAGCGGAAAACGGTATCAAATTACTGGTAATCGATATCAAAACTGCCAAAGTGAAATATTTGGAAGGATTTTATATCAATGTAGCCCTGGCTGGTGGTGAGATCTCCTGGCTGAAAGATAATAAAACTATCCTAGCTCTCAGCATTCCAAAACGTGAGCCTAGAACAGAAAAACCTGCTATCCCCACAGCTCCGATTATTCAAACTACCCAAGGTAAAACCAGTACGATCAGGACATATCAGAACTTGCTGCAAAATGCCTCTGATAAAGCTCTATTTGATTATTATTTTACTTCGCAACCGCTCTTGATAAATAGCAAAAATGGCAAAATTAAGCAGATCGCAGAACCTGCTATTTATACCAGCTTAGCCTTTTCTCCCGATAATAACTTTATCTTGGCCAGTAAAATAGAAAAACCCTATTCCTACCTGTTCCCCTACTATTTTTTCCCACGTACTTACCAAATTTTAGATAAGCAAGGTCAGCTGCTGAAAGTACTTTCCCAGCAACCTCTGCAAGATGAAATACCCATGGGCGGTACTCGCGATCAACCGCGCTCTTATCATTGGCAACCGCTAAAGCCTGCCACGCTGCTCTGGGTAGAGGCTTTGGACGAGGGAGACCCCAAAAATGAAGTGGAGCATCGTGACAAAGTTATGCGTTTGGCAGCACCTTTTCAAGCAGAGCCAGAAGAGCTTTGGCGCACTGTACATCGCTTCAGCGGCATCGAGTGGTCTAGTAGCGAAGATGAGCTGATCTACTATGAATATGATCGCGATACATTTTGGTTTTATAGTTATCTATTAGATTTGAATGATCTACAACCGCAGCTTCTTGATGAACGCTCTTATAAAGATAAATACAATGATCCCGGCACTTTGATCAAAGAGAAAACTGCCAGTGGAAATTACGTATTTATCAAACGTGGCGAGAAAGTTTTTTATCGGGGAGATGGCGCTACTCCGGAAGGAAGATATCCTTTCTTAAGTCAGTACGATCTGCAAAGTAAAGAGCGGGAAATTATCTTTCGTAGCAGAGAAAATTATTATGAAAGATTTATCTCGTTTACCAGTGATCAGCTGGATGAGATCGTCATTTTGTCGGAAAGCAATCAGGATTGGGCTAATTATTACAAGCTAGATTTGGAGAGTGGTCAGCGGCAGCAGATTACCTTTCATCAAAATCCCAATCCCGAAATCAGCGAGCTTCCCAACGAATTGATCAACTACACACGGGCAGATTCGATTCCACTTTCCGGCAAGCTCTATTTGCCGCCAGATCATCAGCCGGGAGAACGTTTGCCACTGATAATCCACGCTTATCCGCGCGAATATAGCGACGCTAATACTGCCGGACAGGTAAGTGGTACCGCTAATAGCTTTCCTCGTTTCTGGGGTGCTTCATTGCAATATCTGGTTTTGGAAGGCTACGCTGTACTGCAAAACGCTTCCATTCCCATCATCGGAGATCCCGAGACTGTAAACGATAATTTTATCGATCAGCTCAATAGCAGCGTGAAAGCAGCCATAGATTTTTTGGATGAGAAAGAGCTGATAGATCCACAGCGGGTGGGAATTATCGGGCATAGTTACGGCGCTTTTATGGTAGCCAATGTTCTGGCGCATTCCGATCTTTGTGCTACCGGAATAGCCAAAAGCGGAGCTTATAATCGTACGCTCACACCTTTTGGTTTCCAAAGCGAAAGGCGCACACTTTGGCAAGCTCCCGAATTCTATCTGCGCGTCTCTCCTTTCATGGCGGCTGATAAGATCAATGAGCCACTGCTCTTGATGCATGGCGAAGATGACCCCAATTCGGGCACTTATCCTCTGCAGAGCCGCCGCATGTATCAGGCGCTAAAAGGTAATGGCGCGACAGCGCGTCTGGTGATCTTACCGCTGGAAGGTCACGGCTATTCAGCTCGCAAAAGCAATCTGCATGTGATTGCCGAATATATTGAGTGGTTTGATAAATATCTGAAAAATGCTGATCAAGAATAGGATAATGAGCAATAAAACAAAAGCTGTCGGCTTTATGTTGATTTCAGCTTTGGCTTTTGCCATCACTCAAGCTTTCGTCAAATTATCCGGTGATCTACCGGCTACTGAAAAAGTGTTCTTCCGCAATCTGGTTTCACTTGTGATCGCCGGTCTCATCTGCCTAAAAAATGGAAGTGCTTTGCTGGGAAAACCAGAGCATCGCAAATTTCTGCTTTATCGCTCTGTTTTGGGCGCGATCGGCATGGTGCTCTATTTCTATGCTATCTCCCATCTTATCTTGGCAGATGCCGCCATGCTGAATAAATTATCGCCTTTTTTCGTGACGATTTTTGCCGTTATTTTTCTGCGTGAAAAACTTTCGCGCTGGCAGATTCCGGCTCTGATCCTGATCTTTGGGGCAGCGATGCTAATCGTGAAGCCGCGCTTTGACCTCTCGGTTTTACCGGCTGTAGCCGGATTGGGTTCCGCGCTTTTGGCGGGCGCTGCCTACACTCTGGTGCGTTTTTTGGGTAATAAAGAGCGGCCGGAAACCATTATCTTTTTCTTCTCTTTGGTTACCACCAGCCTCATGGCAATATCACTCTTGGGTACTTTCGTGCAGCCCACTTTTCGGCAATTTATCTATTTGCTGGGAACCGGTATCTCGGCTGCTATCGGGCAATTTGGGCTAACCTATGCTTACCGTTTGGCACCTGCCAATGAAGTTTCTATCTACAATTACAGCAGCATCTTATTCGCAGCATTGCTGGGTTTTTTGCTTTGGCAAGAACTGCCCGATCTCTACAGTATTTTGGGCGGAGTGCTGATTATTGCAGTCAGTGCCGGCACATTTTATCTCAATCGAAAGTGGTTGGATAACTGTCGTTAATCTCAGTTTTTAGCAGACCTATCTGTCGCTAAACGAGCTAAATAAGATTGAGTTTGCGAATTAATCGCAAAAAGAAACTTGACGGTTATCCCGCTTCTCCAAATAAAGAGTCTGCCAAGATAATGCTGTCTTGGATGTGTAAATGATGTAATTTGGATTAGGAGATATTATGCAGAAAGAGCTAAAAATATGGCATGCTTTTTTACAGAAAAAGGGTTTGAAACTAACCCGACCTCGCGAGATTATCTTGCAGGAAGTTTTCCGCACTCATGAACATTTCAATGTAGATGAACTTTATGACCAGATTCGCCAGAAACACGATAATGTTTCGCGAGCCACAGTCTACCGCACGATTCCACTTCTAATCGAGGCAGATCTGATCAAAAATACTCTGCGCTGTTCAGCCAAAGATCATTATGAGCATATCTACGGACACGCGCGACATCTGCACTTGCTCTGTAATAAATGTGGCGCGATTATCGAGGCTGAGATTTCTGAGATCGAGCAGAAATTATTTGAAATTGCAGCTCAAGAAAATTTTAAAATAGAAGATTTTAATGTGGGAGCCCGCGGAATTTGTGCGGCTTGTGCCCAAAAGGATAAACAATCATTATGATGAACAGACATAAAAAAGGTAAGCAGACTAGTAAGCACCTTCTTCATACGAATCGGGTAACTCTGCAAAATCTGAAAGCAGGTGATACAGCCACAGTGGTGAAATTGCATGGTGGCCCCAACTTTATTAGCAAAGCTGAATCTTTGGGAATCCGAGTTGGCTTGGAACTCAAAGTGATTTCAGCCCAGGTTTTACGCGGTCCCTTGATCGTGCAAGTGGGGCAGACACGCTTGGCTATCGGGCATGGCATGGCTTTTCGCATCGAGGTAGAGAGATGAAAAAAATCTTGAGCCGACGCTTGCTGGATTTTTCAGGAATTCTTACAAATAGTTTCGGGGAGAGGAATCTATGAAAAAAATCTTATGTGGAAGCTTAGTACTGTTTACTGAAACTCTTAGGATTAGCTTCGAGGAGCAATATCTATGAAAAAAATCTTATGTGGACGCTTAGTAGTTTCTCCCAAAACTCCTAAGATTAGTGTCGCGGAGTTATGTCTATGAAGAAAATCTTATGTGGACGCCTAATAATTTTCTCGGAAATTCTTACAAATAGTTTCGGGGAGCAAAGTCTATGAAGAAAATCTTACTCGTAGGTAATCCCAATGTAGGTAAGAGTGTGGTTTTTTCACGCCTGACCGGGGTGCATGTAGTTGCTTCCAATTATTCGGGGACCACAGTCGAATATACCAAAGGTAATATATTTTTGGAAGGTGAGAAAGCTGAAGTGATCGATGTTCCGGGAACTTATACTTTGAATCCCGATAGCAAAGCCGAGCAGGTTGCTGCCCAGATGATCAACGATTTCAAGGCGGAAGATGGCAATATTTTTGTCAATGTGCTGGATTCCACTAATTTAGAGCGTAATCTCACCCTTACCATGGAGCTGATTCGCCGGCGCATTCCACTGGTAATTTGTTTGAATATGTGGGATGAAGCGCATCATACCGGTATCGATATTGATGCGGAAAAATTGGAAGAGCTTTTGGGCGTACCGGTTATCCCCACCACAGCTATCACCGGCGAAGGCATCAAAAACTTGGTTTCACATCTGGATCAGGCCAGATTGAGCACTCTGCAGATCAAAGACAAATGGGAAACGATCGGTGATTTGGTGGAAAAAGTGCAAACTCTTCATCATCGGCATCATACATTTGGCGAGTGGTTGGGCGATATCTCCATACATCAGGTTTGGGGAGTTCCCATCGCTTTGGGCATGCTGATGCTGGCTTTTTGGGTGATTCGGATTGTCGGTGAATCTATCATCGGCTACGTGATGGAACCGTTATTTGAAAATTTTTGGGCCCCGATCGTGATGAAATTGTCCGATCTGCTGGGAAATAGTGGTTTTATTCATGACGTAATTATCGGAAAATTGGTCGATGGCCAAATCGATTTTGTAGAGTCTCTGGGTTTGATAACCACCGGATTGTTTGTCCCGATCGGCATGATCTTACCCTATATTATCGGCTTCTATTTCATCCTTAGTTTTATGGAAGATTCCGGTTATCTGCCGCGCTTGGGAGTTTTGATCGATAATATGATGCACAAATTGGGAATTCACGGCTTGGCAATTGTCCCCATGTTATTGGGACTGGGCTGCAATGTGCCCGGAGCGATGGCAGCCCGCATCTTGGAAACCCGCCGCGAACGTTTTATCGCCACCACGATGATGGCAATCGCAGTACCCTGTTTTGCGCAATTGGCTATGGTGGTGGGCTTGGTTGGAAAGCATGGAGTGGTAGCGCTCTCCATGGTCTTTGGCACACTGTTTATAGTTTGGGTTCTCTTGGGGTTGATTTTGAATAAAGTGATGAAAGGCGAGAGCCCGGAGATGTTTTTGGAAATTCCACCCTATCGCTTGCCCAGTTTGAAAATTTTATCCAAGAAATTGTGGATGCGAGTGCGGAGCTTCATCAAAGAGGCCGTGCCCTTTATGCTGCTGGGTGTGCTGATCGTCAATATCCTCTACGCTTTGCAAGTGATAGATTTTATCGGAAATTTCAGCAAGCCGCTGATTACAGGAGTGATGGGCTTGCCCCAAGAAGCTGTGGGCGCTATGATCGTGGGTTTTCTGCGGAAAGATGTGGCTATCGGGATGCTTTCTCCACTGAATATGAGCATGAAAC
Source organism: Cloacimonadales bacterium (SeqCode) (assembly GCA_046482725.1). GTDB lineage: Bacteria > Cloacimonadota > Cloacimonadia > Cloacimonadales > TCS61 > DAOWES01. The sequence goes on along the minus strand of JAWOEN010000120.1, from coordinate 1,855 downwards.
AATTGGTGATTGCTTCGGTAGTGCTGACCATGTATTTTCCCTGTATTGCCACCTTTACCGTGATGCTAAAAGAGTTGGGCATCAAGGATTTGATCAAGTCCAGCTTGATTATGATTTTTTCCACCCTGGTTGTGGGTGGCATCATGAATCTAGTTCTGTAAGCGAAAGTTCAGAATGCTGAGTAATAGATTTTTGGGAGCCGCCGGCTCCCTCTTTTTTTAGGAGCTAAACATGTTGAAAACAGATCTAAAATCAATTGCCACAGCTGCCTTGGCAGAAGTTCATCCCGCCCGGGCAGTGCAGAGCGCTTTGCAAGAGATTACCCAAAAAAAATCTGAGAGCGAATACTATCTTATCGCCATCGGCAAGGCGGCTTGGCCGATGGCCAGGGCAGCTTGGCGGCTACTTCCCAAACAGATAGTCGCCGGATTCGTGCTCACCAAATATCAGCATGCAGGCGGCCCTCTGGCCGATTTCCAAATTTGGGAAGCAGCTCACCCTGTGCCGGATAATAATAGCCGACTGGCAACTTCAGCCTTGCTAAAATTCATCCAGCAGATTCCGGCGCAGGGCTCAGTCATTTTTCTGCTCTCAGGCGGTGGCTCAGCTCTGCTGGAAAAACCTCTACCCGGCCTGCAATTGGCAGAAATACGCCAAATCACAGAAAAATTGCTGCGCCAAGCTGCCCCCATCCAGCAGATCAATACTTTGCGCAAACACCTCTCAGCCGTCAAAGGCGGCAGATTGGCCCAACTAATTGCTCCGGCTCAGATTCACGCTCTCATTCTCTCCGATGTGGTAGGCAACCGCCTCGACAGCATCGCCAGCGGCCCTGTCAGCCCCGATCCCTCCACTTGTGCGCAAGCTGCGGAGATTGTACAAAAATATCAGCTGCAACTCTCGACTGCCGCTGCGCAAGCTTTGCAAATAGAAACGCCGCAGCAGATCTCTAATGTCACCACCCAGGTTATTGGCAGTGTGGAAACTATCTGCCAAGTTGCTGCTGAAATTGCCAAAAATTTGGGTTATCAAACTCAGATCGTTTCCACAACCGTGCAAGGTTCGCAAGCAGATCTGCTAGCAGAAATAGTCTCGACCTATCACCAGGTGCGCAACAGCTCGCTCGAAAAACCGCGAGCCTATATTTGGGGCGGCGAAACTGTATTACGGGTGCAAGGCAACGGCTTGGGCGGACGCAATCAAGAGCTGGCTCTCCGCCTCACACCTTATCTGGCTGAAGATCCTAATGCAGCCTTTATGGCGCTGGGTACAGATGGCACAGATGGTCCCACTGATGCGGCCGGCGGTATCATTGATGGCAGCTCTTACCAAAAATTGCAAGATGCCGGCTGCGATCTGCAAAAAATCCTGCAAGCCAATGACTCATATCACGCGCTGCAAAAAATTGGCGACCTCCTCAAAACCGGACCTACCGGCACCAATCTCAATGATCTGAATATTTTACTGCTGAAGTGAGCGACAGAATTCAGGAAACGGGAGAGAGTAGTGATCTTGAGCTGGGCAGTGAGGCTTGTGCGCCCACTGGCGCATTGGGCTGATCTTCTAAATGTTGGGAAAGAGAAGAATTTTCAACGAACCCAGAAGCGTGAGAAGTGAGAGGTGAAATGGGAAAAGTGATTTTGAGCAGGGAAGTAAGGTTTTGGGTTGTAGATAAATAGTGGATAAGAGAAGATTTTTCAACGAACCCCAGTGGAATGGAAGAGATTCCACGGGGCAGGCAAACACTAACTAACCGAACAAGAAGAAAGTTTTTAAATGGGAGTAATCTGGAGCTGGGGAGTGTGGTTTTGAGCTGTAGCTGATTAGTAGCTAAGAAGAATTTTCAACGACAATT
>JAWOEN010000042.1:0-3780 GCA_046482725.1 Cloacimonadales bacterium (SeqCode) | reverse complement strand
AGGAAATTGGCGTGAACGAGTTATTTCTGGTCTGGGCAGAATTTACGGTTCACCTTTATGGTAATTCTTTTTCTCTGCAAGTTCCTTCGGTCAATTGTAGAATTGTTTATAACTTTTTTCATTATTCGCTACGATCCGGCTCTGCCGAATCACTCACAATGACAATTTATGTTTACACTGAGCCATTTTTTGTCTGAAACAATATCTACTTTTCTAAATTCTTCTCCGCCGCACTCCTTTTCCAAGACATAGACGGATTACATTCTTGTCCGCCGCAGTCCCTTCCCAGGACGTAGGCGGATCACATTTTACATTCTTGTCCGCCGCAGTCCCTTCCCAGGACGTAGGCGGATTGCATTTCACATTCTTCTCCACCGCAGTCCGTTCCCAGGACGTAGGCGGATTACATTTTACATTTTCATTTTACATTTTACATTTTACATTTTACATTTTTATATTTTCCCATCCTATCCCCATTGTATCCCCATCATTTAGCTATGGTCTTTCATCCTTGGCTCAGATAAAACGCTATTGACAAAAAAATAGATTTTCTGCAAATAAAGCTAAGGGAGATAAAAAATGGAAAAAACGGAAAAGACTATCCTACTCGTAGAAGATGAAGTGCTTTTGGCAATGGATGAATCCTACACATTGCAAGATTATGGCTACCAAGTTATCATGGCGCATACTGGTGAAGCAGCTCTGGAGATTACCGATTCGCAGCAAACAATCGATCTGATTTTGATGGATATTGATCTGGGCTCAGGCATTGACGGCACTGAAGCCGCTGCCAAAATCTTAGAAAAATATTCTATCCCCATTATCTTTCTCTCTTTTCATCAGGAAAAAGAAGTGGTCGCCAAAACAGAAGGAATCACATCTTACGGCTATATCCTAAAAAGTGCTCCCGAAACTGTTCTGATAGCCGGCATCAAAATGGCTTTTCGTTTGCACGAAGCCAAGATGAGAGAGAAGAAGAAAGATGCTGCCCTGAAACAAATAGAATGGATGTTAGATCCTGCTGAGGAAGAAACTACCGAAAACACTCCCCAACCCTACGGCGATTTATTAGCCTTAAATAGTGAACGCTTAATTTTAGATTCTGTCGGTGAAGAAACTTTGCAGAGCATCGTCAAAGATTTTCTCGATATGCTGGAAACTTCTTCGGCGGTTTATGAAAAAAACGGTGATTATGCTTATGGTATTTTTTCTTCAAACTGGTGTAAATTTATGGATGCAGCATCATATCGTTTATGCCAAACGGAAGATCTGGAAGCAGCTCTCTCTAGTGGGAAATGGCTCTGTCATGAATCTTGCTGGAAAGATGCTTCTGAACCTGCGATCTTACGAGGAGAATTTGTAGATACCCAATGTGCGGGAGGAATTCATCTCTTTGCTGTTCCTATCTGGGCAGGCGGTGAGGTGATCGGTGCTATTAACGTGGGCTATGGTGAACCACCCCGCGATTTGGCAACATTGCAAACACTAGCAGAAAAGTATAATGTCTCACTCGAAGAATTGAAGCACCAGGCCGAAGCTTATGAATCTCGTCCTCCCTTTATCATCTCCTTGGCAAAACGAAGGTTAATCGCAGCAGCCAAGCTAATCGGAGAAATTGTAGAAAGAAATCTGGCAACCAAAGAGAAAGCACGAATAGCCCAAGAATGGCAAAATACTTTCGACTCTTCCAATGATGCAATTTGGATCTTGGATGAAGAGCAGAAAATTTTGCGCGTCAACAAAAGGGCTGAACGCTATTTTGGCAAATCCAGCTCAGAGATGCTGGGCAAAAAATGTCATGAGATCGTGCATCAGACTACCGAGCCCATTCCGCCCTGTCCCTTTGGTAAGACAGTTCATAGCAAGCAGCGCGAAGAGATGGAGCTGCAAATGCAAGATAAATACTTCCAGGTAATAGTTGACCCAATTATTGATGAAAAAGATAATTTTCTGGGTGCAGTTCACACAGTGGTAGATATCACAGAAAGCAAACTAGCTGAAGAGCAGCTGAAATATCAAAACGGGTTACAGAACATTTTGATGAATATCTCAACAAAATATATCAACCTTGATTTGAAAGATATTGATGCAGCTATCAATAGTGGCTTGGGAGAACTGGGAGAATTTGTAGAAGCAGACCGCGTCTATATTTTCCAATACAATTGGGATGAAGAAATCTGCAAAAACACTTATGAGTGGTGCGCAGCAGAGATCACTGCTCAGAAAGATAATTTACAACAAGTACCATTTACTGCTATGCCCGGTTGGATAGAAACTCATAAAAAGGGAGAGATCCTCTATATAAAAAATGTTTTTGATTTGGCTGAATCTGATCCGATCAGACAGATATTGGAACCTCAGCAGGTAAAGAGCCTGATCACTATTCCCATCATGTACGATAATCATTGCTACGGTTTTGTAGGATTTGACTCGGTGAAAAAACATCACAACTATTCTGACAAGGAGATAAAACTTCTGAAGCTCTTTGCCCAGATTATTGTAAATATTAAGCTTAGACAAAACACAGAAAACAAATTGAAGATAAGTGAAAACAGATATCGCACTATTTTCGATTCTACCGGCACTGTCACACTATTGGTAAATGACAACACCTATATCGAAATGGCTAATGAGGAAGCGGAAAATGTCACCGGCTTTACGGCTGAAGAATTGATCGGCAGCAGATGGACTGACCATGTAGCACCGGCTGGACTGAAAATGATGCAGCACTACCACGATCAAAGGCGAATAGATCCGCAAAAAATACCCCAAAAATATGAAGTTGACCTACTACACAAATCTGGTGAGATACGCCGCACCTTATTGACCATTGGCATGATCCCCAATTCTAAACTTAGCATTGTTACATTGATAGATATCACTGGTCGTTACCAAGCTACCGAAAAAGTGAAAGAAAGCGCAGCGAAAATGCGCAGTATCTTCCGAGCTGCCCCGATCGGTATCGGACTTGTCTTGGACAGAAATTTACTGGAAGTAAATGATTATCTGTCTAATCTGCTGGGTTATAATAAAGAGGAACTAATCGGTAAGAGCGCCAGAATCTTATATCCCACTCTTGAAGATTATGAATATGTGGGGCGAGAAAAATATCGGCAAATTACAGAAAATGGGACTGGCACAGTCGAGACTCGATTTCAAACAAAAAAGGGCAAGATCTTGGATATCTTGCTCAGCTCCACGCCGATCGCTAGTAATGATTTGAGTAAAGGAGTAACTTTTACCGCACTGGATATTAGCAGACAGCATCAAGACCACGCTGCCTTGAAACATTCACATGATCTGATGAAGTACATCATCGAGCATACCAGAAGCGCTGTAGCAGTACATGACAGAGAGATGAATTACATCTATGTAAGTCAGCAATATCTCAAAGAGTATCAGGTAAAATCAGAAGATATCATCGGAAAAAATCATTATGAAATCTTCCCCGATCTCCCCCAGAAATGGAGAGATGTGCATCAGAGAGCTCTGGCAGGTGAAGTAGTGAGTGCTGAGGATGATCCTTATGAAAGAGAAGATGGCTCTGTAGATTGGACAAGTTGGGAATGCCGCCCCTGGTACGAAAATGATGGTGCGATTGGCGGAGTGATAGTATATACGGAAGTGATTACCAAACAGAAAGCAGCTCAGGCCGAGATTAAGCTTTTGGCTCATTCTCTGAAAAACATCAACGAAGCTGTCAGTATTACTGATCTTGAGGACAAAATAATCTTCGTAAACGAGGCATTTCTGAAAACTTATGGCTATGAAAAAGATGAA
>JAWOEN010000194.1:0-3789 GCA_046482725.1 Cloacimonadales bacterium (SeqCode) | reverse complement strand
ACCAGATCCCGCATCGCCCTTGTTCGAAGGCCGTTCTGCCGGTCTGTGCGGTCGAGACGGCCTCTCGCCGCCTTCCGCATTTTTTTTCATTTTTTTTTCACCCCCGTTTTTCGCCCATCCAGGCATATGGTCGGGTTTATCGCTTTGGCAGCCCGGCTGGTTCGAACCCCCGGCCAGGCTGATCATCCGGCCCCGTTTCTGCGATTTCTGTCACCCCGGCCTGGCCGATCCAGCCAGGCTGCCCGGGCCGCCTGGTGCATATCCCACTTTTGCCGGGGATAGTATATGTTATGTTTCATTCGGCACATCGGCAGCCGGGCGGCCCGGTGGGGATCCCCATAGTATTCACAGCTTTGTCACTCTTCTTGCTCCACTTATCGAGCCTTTCGGTTTGGTGGCAATCGAAGCTTTGGCTTGCGGCACACCTGTGGTAGCCACCAAAGCCGGCGGGCTACCAGATTTTATCAATTCTGAAGTGGGCAAATTGGTAGAGATGGAAAATCCGGCAGCTTTAGCAGAGGCTATCATCGCTGAATTGGCTGCTGAGGCCAAACAGGAAAAAGGTCCATTAGCAGCTCGCTATGCTTTGGAGAAATATTCCTGGGCTCATTCGATCGAAGCAGTAAGAGCAATCTATCAATCTGCTCTGGACTGAAAATTTACAAGCACATAAAATAAGGCACCCAATTACCACGCTAGCAATTGGGTGCCTTAGTTTTTTATCTTTTAGAATCTTTTGAAAGCTTTGCCCACAGCCTCGATCACTTTTTCAGTTATCTGATCACGATCCTGATCACCATTGATATTGATGATACGCTTATTTTTGGGGAATGATTTCAAGACTGGCAGAGTTTTGGTTTCATACTCTTTCAAACGTTGGATAATCAGATCCAATTTCTCATCATAAGTTCGTCCCACCGTGGTTTTACCGCGTTCGTGCAATCTCTTCACGCAGGTCAGCGAGCTGGTATTGAGATTGACAATGGCTGAGATAGATGAATGCATTCTTTTCATAAAACTTTCCATAATATAAGTCTGAATCTTGGTGCGCGGAAAACCTTTGAAGACAAATCCTCGCGCATCAGGATTGACCCGAATCCGATCTTCGATCAGCTGAATAACGATCTCATCAGGTACCAATACTCCCTTGTTCACATAAGATTCTGCTTGCTGGCCCAATTCGGTCTCTTGCTCGATCTCATCGCGCAAAATTCGACCTACCGAGATATAGACTAAGTCAAATTTTTCTGCTAACCTTTTGCACTGAGTTCCTTTCCCAGCGCCGGGATAGCCATAAACCACCACATTCAAAAGTGTCTTTTTGATAGATTCTTCGACTGCTGCCTCTACCCGCTCCGCTACATCCTCTATTCTTCCGGTTCCATCCACAGAATAGTAGATACCTTTCTCTTCATAATAGGGAATCACCTGGGCTGTTTTTTGGTCATATTCATCCAATCTCACCCGAATAACTTCTGCAGTGTCATCTTTTCTGTCTTCTTTGGAAGCTCTGTCTAGTAAACGCTGTTTCAGCAAATCTTTGGGCGCTTCCAAGCTAATCATGCAGGTAAGTTTTTTGTGCAATTTCTGCAATAATCCATCCAAAATATAGGCTTGCACATAAGTACGAGGAAAGCCATCAAACAGAAATCCATTAAAGTTGTCATTGCGCTTGATTACGGCTTCGATCAGCTCCACGATATATTCGTCTTCTACCAAACCACCGGCCTCAATAATGCTCTTCACCTTCCGCCCAATCTCGGTTTGTTCAGCTATCTCTTGGCGCAACATATCTCCGGTGGATATATAGGCTAAACCGTATTTCTCGATCAAAATCTTGGATTGAGTACCTTTACCAGCACCGGGAGCTCCAAACAAAGCTATATTAATCATAATCATCTCCTGAAATATTCTTACTTTCCTAAATTTATCTTAGCTTAAACAAAATTGCCAGATATTAAGTTCTATCTCGCCAACCCAAAAGCTGTTGGGAGAGGAAGTAATCTTTGAAAATATTTATTCTGCGTCAAGTTTTCTTGCTGCTGGCTGCTTTTCTAAGGCAAGAAAGCTGCTCAAATTTGCTGAAACTTAAAATAGCATTTGACGCTAAAGCGCTGCAGAAAAATTATCTGTAAGCTAATGTAAAGCAGATTTTTGTGGAAAGAGTACTAAATGATAAAAAGGAAGTGAATATAGATGAAAAAGATGGTTTTGATTTTGATAATGCTCTGCAGCCAAGTTTGGTTGCCGGCAGAAAATTCTCCCTATCAGCCCGAAAAATATCAGGGAGAAGCACAGATAGAATATGTGATCGAGCACTATTTTCAGCAAAAATATAAGTCGATAAAAAAGCTAGAAGCGTCAGATTTTTCTTATCAGATCGCTGATTGGATAGCTGAAACCAGAAATTGGGCAGCTGAAGAAATTGCTCTACGCGAGCTCATTTTGCAGCAGGCTAAAATCTATGATTTAGGATATATAGATTATGATTTTCAGCTCGAGATCAAAGAGATTCGCTATCTGCAGGAGGGACAGAAGGCGGTGGTTAAATTATTGGAATCGCATCAGGTAATCTTTGCAGCAACTCAGCCTCTGGTTTCAGAATTAGCCAATCGTTCACATCTGATTTCACTGCGCTTACGAGCTGGTATCTGGTATATTTCTTATGACCAATACGACCATGAATATGCTCAGATGCTAAAAGATATTGGTCAACCCAAAGTAGAGGAAAAAATAGCAGCAGCTTACGCAGAGGGAAACCAAGAGCTCACAGCACCGCTAAAACCGGCTGCCTTTGAACCAAAGAAAAACTTTCATGCTTACGATCGTGCGGCAGCTGTAGAATATGCTCAGCGTTATTGGAAAGATTATAATAGTGACTTTGATGACTTTGAGAATAATAATTGCACAAATTATATTTCGCAAATCCTGCTGACCGGAGGAGCTCCGATGGATTTCGAGGGCAACTTACATTGGTATTATGAAAACCCTCAAACAGCCGGAGATTCTTACTCGTTTTCTTGGACTGTTGTCCAAGATCTTTATTATTATTTGGTCAAAAACAATTGGACTGGCCCTGTGGGCCGCAAAGTATCTATTTGTGAAATGAAGCCGGGTGATATCGTGCAATTTTACTCTCCCACCAAAGGTTGGTTACATTCTGTGGTAGTGGTAAAAAACCTAGAGAAATGGTCTTGCGGCAATCAATTGAACTATCTGATAAATTCACATACTACAGATCGCAAGAATTATCCTTTGGCTTATTTCAGCGCTCAGACCAAAAGATTTATTCAGGTCGAAGGCTGGTATGAATAAAAATAGAAGCTTGCTAATTCTCTTCAAAAAATAATCTGCTCTGCTTCTTCCCACAAAAAAAGGAGCAGCCCAGAAAAGCTGCTCCCAATATTATATCACTGACTATTTTACATCAAAAATAGTTTGCCCAGTTATCTCAGTTTGCAGAGCGATTAATGCTCTTTCCACCAATTCTTTGCGCAATTCATACTGCTGAATTTTAGTAAGCAGAGGATTGCCCAGCGGATGAGGAATGGCAACCGTAGGCACTATTCTATTGGCTCCCACCGTAATGGAAATAGGAGTAATAGTGCACATATGAACCACAGGCATCACGCGTTCGATCTCTTTTACCAACGTTGCACCGCAACGTGTACAAGTTCCTCAGGTAGAGGTGAGGATCACAGCTGTTATACCATCTGCTACCAATTCTTTGGCAATTTCTGCGCCCCAGCGTTTGGCATCTGCTACCGCTGTTCCATTGCCGGTTGTTGA
>JAWOEN010000099.1:0-7065 GCA_046482725.1 Cloacimonadales bacterium (SeqCode) | reverse complement strand
ATTTTGTCAACCGGCTGACTGCAGGTAAACCTTTACCTAAGCCTTAATCTGCATTCTTCCACTGAACCGAGGTAGCCATTCTTCATTCTTCATCTTGCCGCGTCGGAGTGAAACGTAGACGGGTCTTCATCTTGCCGCGTCGGAGTGAAACGTAGACGGGTATCCATTCTGCCTTTTCCAACCGTATTCCCATCGTATCCACAATCGTATTCCAATTGTATTCCAACCGTATGCCCATCGTATCCCTAATCAAGGCCATCTACTCAAACGCATCCAATAATTCCAGTCTTTTGGCGATCTTGGCTTCAGCTTCCAGCGCTTTTTCACGGTTATAGATCAGCTTGATCCACTCGCCATGCATAGCATTGGGCAGCATAATAAATTTATCGCCAAAAACATCCTGCGATTGATCAACAGCCATTTTGCGGCTGGCAAAATCCTCGCCTTTATAAAAATCATCAAAATCGAGTAAATTATCTCCGATCATCAAAACCAATTCATGATCAGCCATAATCTGCTCACGGCGCGGTTGCTTGCTGGATTTATCAGTCTTAAAGAGAACTGTCTCTTTTCGCACATTGGGGAAACCCAGTTTCTGCAAATTATTCAAAGTTCCGACCTCGCCACGTTCGCGCCGATTTGTCACATAAAAAACTGCCACTTGCTTTTGGGCGGCAAATTGCAGAAATTCCATAGCACCTGGTACCGGCTGGCAATTGGCTGATTCTATCCAACGATAAAAATCATCAGGATAGCTCAATTTGCCCACAATATTGCCGGCGTTATAAGGTGAATTGTCCAGCACAGTTTCGTCCACGTCAACGATCACAGCCAATTTTTTATCATACTTTTTGCCTAATTCTTCCTGCAGTCTGAGGCGGGCCAGATTGTAGGCTTGATAGCACAAAGCTCGATATTCTGCCGCTGTTTGATGCCACAAAACGCTCATCAAGAGAGCTTCGTTATTTATCTTTACCTCTTCTGTTTTTAGCTCTTTGCCCGGCTGGCTTTGATCGATGATACCCAGCGCAAAGATAATCGGTAATATTATCAAAGGGATCAAAAAAAAGTGGCTTCTAAAATGTTTCATTTCGTATCTCCTTTTGCTTCACTAGCCAACAATGTATCATGAATGGCTGCGAAAATATATCCCAAATGAACTCGATTGGTAATGTCGATGCGTTCCACATCTATCTCCAAGACAGGTCCATCATGAAATCCATATCGTTTTATATCGCTGGAGTAAGTTTCATACCATTTGCCCAAAGCGCGAATCTCTTTCCAGCTCCAGCCACCTGACATCTCCATTTCACGTCCGCGCTGTAATATCCGTTGCCAAGCTAATTCCGGCTTGCCGCGCAAGATTATCAATAGATCTGCTTGAGGAATTTTTTGCGCTTCTGCTTTAAATTTTGTTACTAAAATGTCCAATTCGTCTTTGCTCAAAAGTCCATCTTGATGAAATTGATAGCAGAAAATCAGTAAATCTTCGGGTAACGATCTATCCATCACGTAGCTACACAAACCGCTGGAACCTGTGCTCTGCAAAGCACTGCGCATTTTTAGAAAGTGCAGCTGCAAATCGTAGCAATATTTTTTCTTGTTACCCAGAAACTTCTCCAAAAGTGGATTATTTTCCGGTTTCTCATAGAGAGCTTGCAAATTGAGGCTGCGCTCCATCATTGCTGAAATGGTCGATTTTCCCAAACCAACATTCCCCGCGACCGAGATTAATTTTGGCTTGGCTTTCAGATATTGTTCCAGTTTTTTTTCAGTATCTATTGCCTTGAGGATGGCAGCTGTTTCGGGCATGGAAACCCATTCGGTAATCCCGGGAGTTGTGATGCGGACATTTAGGGCGCGAATTTCTTCAGCAATCTTTATAATGGTATCTTGCAAAAAAGCATCCAGGGGAGTATCTTTATTGGCATCTATTACCAAAACCGGGCATTTGACATGACGAAAGATATACTGATCGTAAAGTTGATTTAATTGGGCCAAATATTGAGCTGGAATAGATGTTTCGCTAGCTCGGCCCCGTTGAGCAATTCTCGCTAACAAAATTTCTACATCTGCCTTCAGATAGATGATGATATCCGGTTCTGTAATCTTCTGTGTCATCAAATTGTAGGTTCTTTGATAAGTGAGAAATTCTGCATCTGTCATATTGCCCAAGATTTTCTGAGCTAAACCAAAGATATGATAATCTTCGGCCAAGGTTCTATCTTCCAAAACGATGCCTTTGCAGCTGGCGATCTTCAATTGTCTGTCCAAGCGTCCATTGAAAAATTCGATCTGGGCCATAAAAGCATTATCGATGGGATTTTGATAAAAGGCGTCTAAAACCAGAGGATTAAATTCCTCCTGAAAAGCATGTACAGTAGCGTTTTCGGGGCGATTGGGAATTGTCTCTAATAATATCTGTTTGAGGGGTTCACTGCTGGCGGCTTCCACCAAAGTAGATTTACCTACTCCGATATTGCCGACTATTCCAATTCTGAGATGTTCCATTTATTTCCTTATTTACCTGAAGAAGCCAATCTCAGGCGCAGAATTTATCTACGCTTGAGATTATCTTTGAATCTGCCAATCGCTACCGGTCCAGCTCATACCGCTGTTTTTCTTCATCACAAAAGCCAGAAGCAATTGCTCATTGCTTTGCAGCCGATCGCGCATGGTGGTGGGCAGTTTGCCCGCCCATTCAGCCAGATCTGCGACCAAACTAAAGGGAGATTCATAATCCATCATTGCCATCAATTGAGAAGCGTTGGGCAGAAATACTGCTTCATTATCATCGCCTATGCCAGTAAATTCCTGGCTTTCGGGATCGTAATTTTCCGGTAGGATACTAAAATATTCATCCTCGCGATTGTAATTGAATTGATAAATTCCTAGAGAACGATAATCGCCCAAATCTTGAGGTTCTCCATAAAAGAAATCGCCGGTTTGCGGTTTCCAATGCGCCCGAATTTCATCGGCTTTCCTGCACATTTTGAGGTAACGTTTGCTTGTGTCCATTTTCTTCAAATCTCCTATTTTTTAAATAAATTATAATCTGTCATTTTGCGATAATAACGCTCGATCAGCAGGTAGGAAAAAGAGATCGAACGCAATAAACCCAAACCGAATACCAGCGCGCCCAAAAGATTGGCCAACGCTACATAGAGTATGGTAAAAAATTGCTGCCAACGTGTTTCAGCGCTGGCTTGGTAGCAGAGAACTATTGCCGAAAAAGCTCCCACTTTTTGGCGCATCATCACTAGTGGGGCCGGAAACATGATCGTGATCCAATACAAAACCAAAATCTGCCGCACCGCATGTAAGATAGGATCTACCGTCAAATTGATCAGGTAGCCGGTACAGAGAATTTTCAGCAACAAAAAATAGAGAATCGAGATCAGAGTGAAGAGGAAAAATGCCGGATAGTGTTTTAGTTTGCTGAAATAATTGCGGATGGTGAAAGCGGCTGCAAAATTTTCTGCTTCAAAAGCAAAGGGAATCAGGGTGAGCGGTACTAACAGAAGCAAGGCCAGATTGATAAAGAGATGTTGATCTATATTCAGCGCGTCAGCCAGTTCGGCCTGAAAAACAATGGTGAGAACGATCGGTAAAAAGATTACCAACAGATAGAAAATATTGAATTTATAAAATCCGCCGCGCAGCTTTACAAAGCTGGTGCGCAGAGCTTGCCAATTTTGTTTTGCACTTAGGTCGGTGCTCAGTGCAGATGTGGCCAATCCACATTTATCACAATAGATAGCATCCTCGGGAAGTGGATTATTGCACTTGCGCTCTATCGTTCTGCCGTTTTTGGTCGAATCCTTCACCATACCTTTACATTTCATATTATTTATCCTTTGTCCTTGAATTTTGATAATTATTGTTACGTATGAATCGGCGATAACTATATTTGTCAAATAGAAGTTTCTAAAATGCGAGCTCTGCTGGCAATTGAGCAGAGCTGGGGCGCTGGCAACTATCTGGTTTTGGCTATGAGAAAAATCAAAGCTTAGCCTCAGCCCGCCAAGCCCAGTAGCTCGGCTATCTCAATATTATCTGCAGGGAAGAAATTGCTGCTGGGCAGAGAGAGCAGAGCTGGATAAAAGGTATCAAAAAAATGGCTAATAATCAAAAAGGTAGCGTATATCTTCATTTACTAAGTCAGAGTAAATTCGATAATCTTTTTTTGTTCTTCTTACTCTGCCAGCAATTATTGCAGGAGAAATATTTAAAGAATCTGAAAGTTTAATTAGTAAGGGTATATTTTTTCTTCTCAAAAGATCTTCTTTATTTTTAGCCCAAAGATCTTTATCAATTAATGCATCTTGACCAAGTGTATTTGCTTCAATTTCTTTTGCATCAACAAAATCATCGTTAAAATCATCAATAATTATTGGATTGCTATCATTCAAATGAAGCATAACGTGTGACATTTCATGTAAAAGTGTAAACCAGAAATTATCTACACGTCCATATCGTAATGTTAAACCAATTATTGGGTTACCTCTTTTAGAATAAAATACAACACCATCAAAGTAGGTCTTTGGTAATTTTTTTAAAATTATCAAGTGTATACCAGATTTATTTAAAAGCTCTTTAGCTAATTCTGGTCCTTTATGATAAAAGCTTAATTTTGACAAAGAGTTTAGAAAAGCAAAATTAATTTTATCTGAGTTGTAATCAGAGATAATTTCTTTTGCAGCAAGTTGTTGAACTCTTGCTATCCATGAATCAAGAGCATGTTGATCAGATTTTTTACCAGCTTGCCGAAAATATGCACTTTTAGGTATTTCATTGTTATAGCTCTTAAATAGTTCAGTCAGTAGTTCTTCGGAATATTCTTTTGCTTTTGAAAGGTTTCCCTTGAAGTTTTCAAAATATCCTCTTTTAAACATTTCATTAAACGGATAATCTTTTATTAAATAATTTTGAGAAGGAATATTACTGTTCTCTTTTCTGATTAATACTTCTGCGGGTATGTTTAAACCTTCATTTAGAGAACGTATCATTGATAAACTTAATGATCTTTTTCTATTAAGAACTTCTGACACTTTACTTTTGTTTCCAATATATGGGACAAGATCAACTTGTTTCAAATTTTCCTGTTCCATTCTAAATTTTATTGCTTCAATTGGGTCAGGAAGCTCAATTTCGTATTCTTTCTCTTCATAAAGTTCCACTAGAGTAGCATATAGCTCCAGCTCATCATTTTCATCTATGCTTGATCTAGAATCTAAAAGCTCTTCAATCCGCAATAGAGCTTGTTCGTACTCTGCTTCATTTTTTATTATTTTCGGATGCATCATATCTCCTCCACATTAACTTTATCATATTCTTCATGTGTTCCAAGAAATCTGATAAAAATTATTCCTAACGAGTACTCTATTTTTACAACTAATCTATAGCTATTCCCACGAATATTAAAAACTACACGTTGATTTTTTAGAATACTTGCATTTCTATATTTAGCCTTTATATCGGAAGGGCTTTGCCAGTTACTATTTTTTGCTTCATAAAACCAAGATTTTAAATGAGATTCTGAATTTGGGTGTTCAGTCCAAAAGTCCTTCAAAGTTTTTCTTTTTATGATTCTCAATTTAAACCTCGTTCTTGATATACTACAAATTAAAAAGCATTGGGAACTTTGTCAAATCATATTTCCCAAAAAGGGAACTTATGGGTGAGCTATTACCTATAACACTCATATTCACTTTTTTTTAACTAAAAAATTCCCTTTTCAGCAGACGCTTGGCGCTTGTAACCATTATTTGCAGGGAAGAAATTGCTGCTGGGCAGAGAGAGCAGATCCCCCAATTTTGTGCTGCCTAAAATCATCACAGAGTAATTCCCTAGCCTCAGCTCGATCAATCTTTCGACCAATAGATTTTGTTGTTTCCATAATCCAAAATCATATTTTTCTTAGCTAATAAATCCATCCCGATAGTACCGTAAACTTTTTTGTTAAGCTTATCCATCTGCTGATCGACGATGGCAATTCTTTCGTTTTTCAGAATAAAAGTATCATTGATTTTCAAGCTATCCAAATTGGTCACATTAAGCTGTTTGCTTTTACCACTAGCTCCGGAAAGACGCCAATTGGTTGTTTTCACACCTTGGGTGTGAAAGATATTATGGTTCTTAAATACTGTGGAGAATGTGGCTCCGGTATCGATTAGCATCAGTTTATCCTCACCATTTACATTCACTGTAACATAGGGTGTGATCCCCTGGAAATCAGGAATATTTTCTTCTAGGGGTTCACCATTGCCCAGCAAAATAGGGCTGGAATCATAATCGCTGGCTTCTAGAAAGCTCGCCAGCTGAGAGCTCTTTTCTGAACTATTCATCACGATACCATAGCGACAGAAGAGAACTGCTTGATTGAAAAATAAAAAATCGGAGCCCAAGGTTAGGATTTGACGATTTACATTGAGTACATGCATGGGCCAATTTGAGTAAATAAGTCCACTTACCTCTAATTTGGGAATATAAATATTTTCATCAGCCTCTATACTGCCAAAAGCAGATTTGACCTCGCCCAGATTGCTATTCTTACTATTTAGGAGTAGATTATTTTTTGCGGCAAAACTATTGTTAACAAACGAAAATGAGGCGCCAGTATCGATGAGAAATTTAACCGGATTATCATTGATCGAGCCCTCAGTGACAAATTTACTATCTAGCATCTTACAACGAAAGCCCAGAAAACCCTCAGACTCCAGCAACTTGATTGCTTGCAAGGTTCGAGCCTTATTGAGGTTAGAACGTTCAGCTTCTTGGCGATTGTAGCTGCAACCAATAACAAATAGAATAACAACCAGAATTACAATTTTTTTCAATTTTTCCTCTCCTCCAGGCTTTGATTCAGCAAGTTTTTTCTCTCTTCCAAATCTTCAAATAATTATTTTTTAGGCACTACAAGACTTTGTGTGAATACTTTAAAATAATAGACATATCTTGCATAAGTTAATTTTATGAAATCATGAAAAAATCAAAAGACTTATATTATGAAATACTTGGTTTAACAGAGCCATGGGAAATTGAGGAAGTAGACTTACAATTAGA
>JAWOEN010000070.1:0-4917 GCA_046482725.1 Cloacimonadales bacterium (SeqCode) | reverse complement strand
AACAGCTTTGCCTACTATCTGCAAGGCAAGCCTGCCTCTCTGGAGCGAGCTCGGGCAGCGTTGGTGAATATCTCGCCTACTTTGCCGCCCTTGACCCCGGAAGGCGGAGAATATAACCAAGGTTGGGGAGATTGGATGCAAGCAGCTGAAGCGCTGAGAAATTTTTCAGTAGCCTACGATCTACTATATCAGCAGTTATCGCCCGCGGAAAGAACCAAAATAGAAAACTCTCTCATTGCCCAAACCGAGCAGATCTATCAGCATTTCTCACATTTTCCCAGTAGTTTTGATAAAGTAGATATTGCTACCGGGTTGGGGATTCCCAAGAATAATCATATCATCGATATCGCGATCGGCGTGCTGACAGTGGCGTTGGTTATAGATAGCGAGCGTAGCAATCTTTGGTTGGAAGAAGCTTTGGATCAGTTGGGTCTGGGTTTGTCGCAGATATTGGCAGACGGCTCTTATACCGAAGGCGGATATTATGGACAATATGTAGCTTCTCGCCTTTTTCAGTTTGCTTTCTATTATCACAATGCTACCGGCCTCAATTTGCATGATATTCCCAGAATCGCCAAATTTACAGAGTGGCTGATGGAGCTGGAAAGAAGCGATGAAAGTATGCCGATGTGGGATGATGCACAAAATGTTCACTATTTTTATAAGCCAATGGCGATCGGACTTTCTAAGGAAAGCGAGCGCTTACAGCAAGTTTTCGAGGCGAATCCGGAAAATTATTTTTCTGCCAGTAGTAGGATGATCGAAGCATTTTGCGCTTATGATAATCGAGTAGCGGCCAGCAGAGAGCTGCCACAAAGTAAATTTTATGCCGAAGGCGGGCAGCTGATATTTCAAAATAGGTCAGTGCAGGGCTTGCTGTTGGCCGAGCCGGAAAATACCCTCAGCAAGCACGATCATATCGATCATCTCTCTTTTACTTTCAGTGCCTTTCAGCACCATTTCCTGATCGATAGCGGTTATGGTCCAGGAGGCGTCAATGATCCTGAGCGCAATTGGTTTTTGTCGCCAGAAGCTCATAATATTCCCTTGGTAAACGGTTTTGGTCCCGATCAAAATCCGCTCTGGGGAGATACTAAAAGTAGCCTGATCAGCCATAATTATCTGGCAAAGTCGTTGGCGACAGCCGCAGTAAGCAGCAATTATCGCGAGACAGAGATCCGGCGCACAGCTATTTTACCCGAGGCGAATTATATGATAATCTTGGATGAGCTGAATTCACCTGCTCAGCAAAGATTTTCCATTCCCTGGCAAGGCTTGGGAGATTTTACTATTCACCAGCCAAACAGAGCGAGCTGGCGACAAGCTGAAGCTGAATTGCAGTTGGAATATATTTCTCTGGTTGTGGGGCAGATTCGTCCGCGCTTAGGACTAAATAGCTATTCGCGCCAAGATAATATTCATGTTAGTAGCGAATATGCTTTGGATATCACCAGCAGTGCTCAAGTGGTGAGCTTGCTTTTGCCCAGCACTGGTCTGCAGCAGCTGCAGAGCGAAGTGATATTTCCGCAAAGCCAGCAAGCTGTCAGCGGCCGTAAAATTTATGATCAGCAATCTACTGATTATCTTATCCTAGCCGAATCTGCTTGGATTTATTCGGATTTTGCCAGCGATGCACAATTTTGCTTTATCCAAGATAACGCAGAGCTCAGCCTTGTATTGCAAGCGGCTAGTTGGTTCGAATACCGAGGCCAGCAGATTTTCTCCAGTTCCCAAAAGATCGATCTGGTTTTGCAGCTAGAGCAAAATTGGCGAGGCGCTATCAGCTCTGAAGATTCGGTGGCAGTAGCTTTCTATCCGCCTCGCGATCCGCAAGTTGTGTTTATCGATGGCAAAATTCGCAGCTATAAATATCAAAATGGCGCAGTTCATTTAGCGGCAAGTGGCACGCAGCAATTCAGTTTCACCCAGCCTCGGCAGAAGCGCAGTTTAGAGCCGGCACGCGATTATTTTCCCATGCTGATAAAATTGCAGCACAATTTTTACAACGATTTATCAGAGCTTTCCGCTTGGGAAAAAAATCAATTGCGCAATGAGATAATGCGCTACAGCGCTGCAGCTTTTGCGCAAGATGTGGAATTTGCTGAGCTATGGGAAAATATCTATGGAGTGGGAACAGGTTTGTTGGCAAATAGTTGGGACGCTGAAGAAAGTTTCGGCTTGGCGCTGCCGCAGAAATTTGAGCTTGAACGGCGAATTTTTGATCAGAAAATCTCTTACAAAGAATCAGGGAAAATCTCAGCAGATGGCATCACACCATATTACCAGAGCTTGATTTGGGAAGATAAACTCTACCTGAGCTACCAAACTCCCTTTAGCGATTATCAATTGGCCAGAGCAGATTATTATCACCAGCGCGGCAATATTTTGCTGCAGTGGCAAAAGTATCAAAGGCAAGATATCGTCTTGCAAACTAGAACAAATTGGCAGCAGGTTGATTATCGCTTCGCTGCTGCTATTGCCGAGCAGCATGATAATTGGCAGGATATCGGTTTTTATGCTCGGCAAAATTGGCTGAATATCCGTTTGCAGCAGCAGGAGACAGCCCAGAGCTATCACGTGGTGAGTGGCTGGCAGCGTAGCAAGCTTGCCATGAGAGCAGAATTACTTCATGATCAAGAGCTGCAGCTACTAAGTCTGGGGCAAAATATCAGGTTCAACCAATTCAATCGTTGGGAAACAGGCTGGAACTATCAGCCGCAAGAGCAGAGATTTCAGAGCAAGTATTTCAATCAGACAGCCAATTCAGCTACCTTATTCGATCTGCAATATATAGATAAATGGAGATTGGGATTCTATAATCGCTGGGAGCTGCAGAATTATTCGCTACAGAGTCGGCTGCAGCAAGATCAGGATTTTTTTGCTGAGCTCAAATTAGTCAGCCAGCAGCAGCGTCTAAATTATGAATTGAGTCTGGATAGCGAGCAGATATTTTTTGCGAGTTGTCATTGGGCAATCGATCAGGCTTGGGCTTTGGTTTTATCTCAACACTACAATTACGGGAATAATATAGTAGAAGGGTTGAGCTGCGGCACAGCAATTTATGCCCAAAATTATTATTGGCTGAACCTGGGTTTTATTAACGCGGAAGAAGAGTATCAGCCACTAGCAGAGCTGGTAACTACACTTTATTTCAGTGAATGCAATCAGCTTGACTTAGCAATTTTTAGTAGCTGGAAAGAGAGAGCTTGGGATGAGCTGCGCCTGACCATAGAAAATAAGCGCGCCGACTGGTCACCGGGAATTTTACTGAGCTATGCTGAGGGTAATTTGCAGCGGGCTGAAGGCTATATCAGCTGGTATTTCTAGCCAGAATTTTCAGGTAGATTGCGGCTTTACTCTTGACAGATAACCGCAAGTTCAGATTAAAGATAATGTTCAAAAGAGCAGCTCTTCAATTTGCAGCACAATCTACTTTTGAACTATCCCCAAAAAGAAACGAACAAGAGGTAATTATGAAAATAGCAGTCGTAGGTTTTGGCGCAGCCGCTATCGGTTTTATCGAGAAAATGAAGCAGAGCGAAAATGAGATTCATGTCTTTGAAAAAAGCAAAGATATCTACTCTTCCAGCATCTCCGGGATCAGGGCAGATGGCAAGCTCTTCGTCTCCAGCGAGATGGGTGGCAGCATCGAGATTGATCTAAAATTACAGAAGCAATTGGTAGATTATTATATTGCTCGTACTGATCATAGCACAGTAGAAACCGGCAGTTCATTTACCAATATGGATTATTATAAAGAGTTTTATAACAAAGGATTTCAGCCGGTGGAAGCTGAATTTTATCATATCGGGACAGACCAATTGAAAGAGGTGCTTTACAATATTTTCGAAGATTTCTCACATCAGCCCAATATCCATTTTCACTTTAGCCACCCAATCAAAGAGATCGAGCAGCAGCAAGATTGCGTGATTTTGGATGGGAAAGATAGCTTTGATAAAGTGTTGGTAGCTGTGGGACGCAGCGGGCACAAATTGGTGAAAAATTTGATGGATCAGCATCCCGGATTGGTTACGGATAATACCAAGGTAGATTTGGGTGTGAGATTTGAGCTGCCCAATCATATCGTGGAAGATCTGAACCGAGAAATGTATGAGTTCAAAATTCGCTATAAAAGCAAAACTGGCTATTCGGTAAGAACCTTTTGCAATAACCCCTCCGGCTATGTTGTTACAGAAAATTACGACGATTTTAATACGGTAAATGGGCATTCCAAACTTCGCGAAAAAAGCGATAATACAAACTTTGCGATCTTGACAACTGTGCAACTTACCGAGCCTTTTGACGACCCTATCGGCTATGGCTCGCATATCGCCAGTTTGGCAAATTTGCTGGCCGGCAAAGATAAAGTGATTCTGCAGACTTTCCAAAATTTCAAAGATTCTAAACGTACCAAACATCTCTATCGCGTGCAACCTACCTTACCCCAAGAAAAATATATTTTGGGCGATATCAATCTGGCCTTTCCGCGCAGAATTGCCGAAAGCATCATCGATTTTATCGAGAATCTGGATCTGGTCGTACCTGGTGTGGCCAATCCCGATAACCTGCTCTATGCTCCGGAGATAAAATTCTATTCCAATGTTTTGGATAATCAAAAATTTGATAATCTGAAATTTATCGGAGATTGCTCGGGCGCCACTCGCTCGATCATCTACGCTACAGCCCACGGTTGGCTGATGGCAGAAGAGATAGAACAAGGTTAAGATTAAGGTTAAGGTTAAGGTTTATGCGCCGAATGCGAGCTAGCGAGCTGCAGGCGTACTTGTGTGCGCCCACTGGCGCATTGAGGTTGAGGTTAAGGCTAAGGTTAAGGCTAAGGTTAAGGTTTACCAGCCTGCCATAGGCAGATAAACCTATGGCTGGTTTATGCGCCGTATGCGAGCTAGCGAGCTGCAG
>JAWOEN010000148.1:0-7659 GCA_046482725.1 Cloacimonadales bacterium (SeqCode) | reverse complement strand
CGTATCGCACGGATTGCTGCCGAGATCGGAAGACCTTTGGCAACCCCGGCCCAAACAAAAGAGATTTTGGGATTATAAACTAAGTTGCTTGTGAGTGCTATTTTTCGCACTCACAAGCTTTGCTTTTTGCCCCCAAAAAAGGATAAATCAGATGCAAGAGTTTAGACACAAAAAAAGTTTGGGACAACATTTTCTCAAGGATCAAAATATTATCAGAAAAATTGCCGATAGCGCTGAGATAGAGCCTGAAGAAAAAATTTGGGAAATCGGCCCGGGTAAAGGCGTCTTGACTGCCGAGATTTTGAAAAGAAATAATAATCTCACCTGTTTTGAGATTGATAAAACTCTCTATCCGATTTTGATAGAAAAATTCGGCGAGCAGATCACTTTGGTAAAATCTGATATTCTGAAAATCAATTGGGCCGATTATTTGGGAACTGAGAAGATCAAGATTGTGGCAAATTTACCATACCAGATCACTTCGCCCTTTCTCTTTGAAGTGGCTAAATATAGCGAGCATTTTTCGCGGGTGATTGTGATGATCCAAAAAGAGGTAGCTCAGCGCATAGCTGCTGAAGTTGGCTCCAAAAATTATGGTATTTTATCGCTGAAGATGCAGTACTATTTTGTGCCGCGTTATGAATTTACCGTCAAACCCACAGTTTTTGTACCTCCACCCAAAGTAGATTCGGCTGTGATCTCGCTGATTCCCCGCTTGGATCGTCCATTTGTTTCGGATGAAAAGCGCTTTTGGCGCTTGGTAGAAGTGGCATTGCGCAATCGTCGTAAGATGTTGCGCCGCAATCTGCGCGAACTAATAGGCAAAGAGAAGGTGGAAAAATTGAGTGAAATTTCAGCCCTTGATCTGAAGCGAAGAGGTGAAACTCTGACTGAAGCGGAATTTATTCAGCTTTTTGAGCAAGTAGAACAAATGCGCTAAAATAGCTCTTTTTCCTCTGAAGTATATTGCTGTTTAGCTTCAATATTTCCCAAAGAACGGGAGCTCTCTACCGAACTCCCGCCTGAATATGTTTAGATAGAACTATTGGTCACAACTTTGGTTTGCCAAGGTTTATTCAAAAAATAGGAGAGGATTACTTTTTCTTTACCTTGCAAATCAGCGGGGATTTTATCCGCATTTTCATCCAAAACCAGATATTTTTCGAACTTGATATCTCGCTCAGAGATTGCTTCTTCACAGATTTTTATTCCCTCTTCCACGATTGCAGCGTCGGTGAATTGCATCAAATTGGTGTTGCAGACCAGCTCTGTGATTTGCAATCTGGAAGCAGTCTGTAGCATCTCGATCATCTCATTTATCCCCTTGCTTCCGCTGGTAAAGGGACGTTTGGTATTTACTACGAAATGCATCTGATAGCCGCGCTTGTTGATGTTGTCGACAAAACGCGCCATTGTTCTACAGCCGGCCGGATCGCCGCCCACATCCAAAATTACCAAGTTGTCGTTATTTTGCACTGCACCCATAATTCGGGGACACATCATCGGCAGGTCGGCATGCTTGTATTCGCCTTCCGGGGCGATCACTTCGATCCCAATCTCGGCAAATTTTTCCTGCACATCGCGCGATCTGAAATAGGGATTTACCACATCCATATCGACCAAAGTTACTTGCTCTCCCGCTAGCTGATATTGACGCGCTAAATTTATGGCATACTCACTCTTACCGCTGCCATAAGCGCCGATTACAATGATTAATTCGTTTTTCATATTTACTCTCACTTTGTTATTTTTGATAATAAACTAGAGAAGCGGGCTTATTTGTCAACCTGCATGTTACAGCTGCAAATTGGCAACGGCTTCTAGCAATTTCTTTGACATAAAAGCTGCAACTAAATATTCAGTTTATTGGGAGAAGATGAAAATGAGTAAAACAATGTTGCTGCTTTATATAATAGTGATCTTGCTGCTTTTGGTCGGTTTTAGACAGATAACAGGTCGGGTGGAATTGGAGCCCGGGATGATGGTAGAAGATGTTCCGCGGCAGATTAGTTTGCCAAAAGCGGAAAATTTTCAGCATCAGCAGATGACGATTACCCCGCTGGCAGAATTTTCTCTGCAGGCAAAAGTCTTAGCCAAAAAACGCTATTTTTGGGGTAAAGCCGGCAAGTTGGCGCCCTATGATTTTGCCCTGGGTTGGCAGCAGATGTCGGATCAAGATATTGTGCAGCAGTTTAAGATCAGCCAATCAAATCGTTGGTACTACTGGCGGGCTCGGAAGCTGCCGCTCAGCAAGCAGGAAGTGATTCGATCCAGCTCCAATATGCATCTGATTCCTCAAAATAAAGCAGTTGCAAAAAAAATGCGCCAGGCAAAAATTGGTCAAATCATCAGCTTGGATGGCTATCTGGTGCGTGCTTGGGATGCTAGTGGCTGGAACTGGCAAAGCTCACTCTCTCGCCAAGATTCAGGATCCAATTCCTGTGAAGTAGTCTTTGTAAAGAATTTTGAAATAATCATAAAAAAATAAATCAAAAGGAAGATAGAAATTAAAATGAAAAAAAACTTAATCGTGCTCTTGCTGCTGGTCAGCTGGCAGCTGGTAGCTGCTGACTACATAGACATCAATCTCTTTGTCGATCCCAAATTTGAGTTGGAAGAACTCAATTTGGTCAATTTCCAACTAAAGAATTTAGCCAATAATGACTCTATTACTCAGAAAACATTTTTGAGTGGAGAGATTTTTCGACAGCCGCTTTCCGATTCGCTTTTTATCGCCAGCCTCAATAGATTGAATCCGGATTTTGTACTGCCCACAGATTTCACTTTTTCCGGTAAAGATCAAGAATTTAATATCTTAGCGACCAATCTGAAAAGCGATAGTTTGGAGATTATCACCAACACTATTATTCGCAGTGATTCGATTTCAGTGGGGATTTTTAGTGTCTATTCGCCGGATTTTGCCGTGAAAAATAAACTGGCAGCTGAATTGGATTTTGCCACATTTCATCTGATCGAGCAATATTCCGCAGCCTTGGCCGAAGAGGTGGATCTGGTGATTTTGCTCTCTGGCTTGGGTAAATATATTGATCGCCAAGCGGTAAAAGATCTGCCGATAGATTTTGTGCTGAGCTTCGATTATATGAAGAAAAAACCAGAATTGATGAACAGTAAAACAAATTTCTATAGCTTGATCAGCTCTGAGGGTAGCTTTGGGAAATTACGCTTGATTTATGAAAACGGTAAGATCTCGCATCAGTGGCTAAACGAGCAACTAAAACCGCTGGCAGAATAAACGATTATGCAAGCTGCTATCGACCAGTTCATTCGCTTCCAAAAATCAAAAGGACTTTCCGCTCATACGATTTTGGCTTATGAAAAGGATTTGCAGCAGCTGGCAGATTTTTTGCAAAAATATTTCGAAAATGAGATAGAGTTGGCAGAAATTCAGCGTCTATATTTGCGCGATTTTATGAGATACCTTAGTAATAGTGGCCGCAAAAACAGAACCTTGGCGCGCAAAGCTACTGTGTTTCGTAATTTCTTTCAGTACTGTATGGATAACAATTTACTAGCTGCCAATCCAGCTCTGAATCTAAAAATTCCCAAATATGAGAAGAAATTGCCTCAATATTTTACAGCGGCAGAGATGGAAGATTTATTGGAAATCCCCGATCTCAGCAGTAAATTTGGTCTCAGGAATCGGGCAATCTTGGAATTGATCTACTCATGTGGGATGCGGATTAGCGAAGTTTCGGCTTGTCAAATCAAGCAGATCGATTTTGCCCAGAAGATTATCAAAATTCGCGGTAAAGGCAATAAAGAGCGGCTGGTGCCCGTGGGTAAAATAGCTGTTCGTAGCTTAAAGAAATATCTGAAAATACGTGCGCAATTTGTGACTAAAGCATCTGATGACACGCTCTTTCTTTCCAAAAGTGGCAAGCACTTGAGTTCGGATGAATTGCGGGCCATCTTGCAGCGCTATCTGAACTTGATAGCCAAAACCAAAGGTTATTCTCCCCATTCTATTCGCCACTCTTTTGCCACCCATCTTTTGGCCAATGGGGCAGACCTGCGCGCTGTGCAAGAGATGTTGGGACACAGCAACCTTTCTACTACCGAGATCTACACCCATCTCTCGCTGAAAGATCTGAAAGATATCTATCAGCAAGCGCATCCTCGCAGCAAAAAGAAAGATTAAGTAATCTGCTGGCAATTTCTGCAAATAGAGCTTTCGACCATTTTTCCCAAAAAAAAAGACAGAGAACCAAAATTTAGATTCTCTGCCTTTTTATCTTCTTAACTTCTTATTTTTCGATCAATACTTTTTCGATAATGACAGGATCTTTGGGCTTGTCACTGCCGTCTGTTTCCACATTTTCTATCTCGTGCACCACATCCATTCCGGCGCTAACCTTGCCAAAGACTGTGTGCTTGCCATCCAGCCAACTGGCGCCATCTTTTTTGGTGACAATAAAAAATTGTGAACCGTTGGTATTGGGACCAGAATTTGCCATGCAGATAGTACCATAATCCACGCTGGCCAAGAGATTGCCTTTGCTGGTGATCGGTTCAGTGCGGCCGGTTTTCTGTAGATAATATTCTACCGGATGTTCTTTGATAGCAGTGCCGTTTTGATCTTTTACACATTGATCTACGATTGCTTCCAATTCGGCATCTTTGTTGCCAGCTTGCAAATAGGGGATGATGACTTCACTGAAGATCTGCATCGCTTCAGGATCTGATTTGATCTCGCCTTGCAAAGGCTCACCAGCGCCATAAGTTTCATCTTCGAATTTGTAGCCAGGTCCGCCGGTTCCGGTACCTTGCGGACAGCCGCCTTGAATCATAAAATCTTTGATAACGCGATGAAAGATCAGTCCGTCATAAAAATTACCAGTGGTTTGTTCACCAGTATTGGGATCAGTGTACTCTTTGCTTCCACTGGCCAAACCCACAAAATTGTCTACTGTTTTAGGTGCGATTTCTGGCCATAATTCCAGCTTTATCTCGCCCCGATTAGTCTGCATTGTTACATTGATATTTTCTGCCAAGATTATTCCTCCTATTAGCAAAAACGCTACTATTAGCGTGATTTTTTTCATAAATATCTCCTTTTCTGTTTTGGGTTAATGCTAAAATGTCCGATATTTTGTCAATTAGCGTATTATTTTTTATTAAAGAAAAAATTCTTTTTTTCCAATAATCGGGTAAGCTCGACTCGTAATCTTTCGGAGTCTTCCTGCACACTTTTCAAGATCTCTTTGTATTTATGAAATTCCATTAATTCCACGTCATACAGTTTTGGTTTGAGATAAATATCCGGTTTTACCATCTTCAATTTATTTTCTACCACCGATTTTTCCATGATATGAAACGTCGTGAGTACACATTGATTGATATTGGGAATTTTATCTTTATTATCCGGACTCGCCATCCCTGATACATCCACAGCAATGCACAGCTCACAATCATCTAGGATAATATCAAAAGGCACCGGATTGGTAGCGCCGCCGTCTGTCAGAACTACATCACCAATTTTTACCGGACTGAAAATGCCCGGCACTGAGATACTAGCACGAATCGCCGGGATCAGATCACCGGAATCGAAGACTATAGATTCTCTTTTCCAAAAGTTGGTAGCTACTATTTTCAGCGGGATGCGCAGATCTTCGAATTTTTTGATCGGCAACATCTCTTCCAAAAAATCCTCAAAAGCTTTGCCCTTTAGCATTCCCTTATTACTAAAAAAGTTCAGATCGATCATCTTACTAAAATCCAAAAGATTTATTTTATCCAAGATCTCTTCGATGCGTTTGGCTTCCATACCGCTGGCATAAAAGGCTCCAACAATAGCGCCAATAGAAGTTCCTGAGATTATCGAAGGCTGGGCTCCCAGCTCATCCAATACCTCCAAAAACTTAATATGACTCAATCCTCTGGCACCACCGCCACCAAGTGCAATTCCAATCTTTTTCATAATTTTCACCTTTGATGATTATTTTTGACTAATTGTCTCCACTCAGCAGCGAACCCAAGATATTTCCACCCAAACCAGCCACGCCTTTTTGCTCACCTTTATTGTGGCTCAAGCCGGCAGAGATCCGATTGGCCAAGCGCGAGAGTGGTAAACTTTGCAAAAAGACTATTCCGGGACCACGCAAGGTCGCCAAAAATAATCCTTCGCCGCCAAAGAGCGCGTTTTTGAAGCCACGCATTAATTGGATATCGTAGCTGATTGTTTGTGAAAAACCGGCAATGCAGCCTGTGTCGATCCGCAATGTTTCACCTTTTTCCAGCTCTTTTTTGATCACAGTTCCGCCTACATGAATAAAGGCTAAACCATCTCCACTTAGATGCTGCAGAATAAAACCTTCTCCACCAAAGAGGCCGGCACCAAGTTTTTTGGTGAATTCGATATTGATCTCGGTTCCTTTGGCGGCACAGAGAAAGGCGTCTTTCTGACAGATAAAATTGTTGTCATATTCTTGCAAATCCAGAGGAATAATCTTGCCGGGATAAGGCGCACTAAAAGCGACATGCGCTTTTCCTGAGCCCTGGTGAATAAAATCTGTGATGAAAAAACTTTCTCCTGTCAAAGCGCGCTTGAAACCTTTTAACAAGCCACCACCAGTTGAGGTATTCATCTCAATCCCACTTTCCATATAGAGCATGGCACCAGCTTCTGCCCTTACAGCTTCACCCGGATCCAATTCGATCTCCACGATCTGCATATCATCTCCGTGCAATTGATAATCTATTACATCTGCCATTCTTTCTCTCCTTCTATCTTAAGATTTTTTTTATTTTTTCCAAATTATGGAAATTGGAAATTATCGCCTCAGCCGCAGCCAGATTTTGCTGACCGCTACCAGAATTTTGATAGCCGATAACCTGCATGCCGGCTGCTTTGGCAGCCAAAACTCCGTTTTCACTATCTTCAAAGACCAAACATTTTTCAGTAGAAATCTCCAGTTTTTGCGCTGCTAATAAAAATACGTCCGGCTCTGGTTTGCCGGCAACTACTTCATCTCCGCCACTGAAACTTTCAAACCACTGCAACAATTGCAATTTCTTCAGGATGATCTTCACTAATTCCCGATTGGTAGAAGAAGCTACTGCCAATCGATAGTTATGCTGTTTTAGATATTCCAAAAGAGTAGCTAACCCGGGATTTGGTAGCAAATCAGCAGCTGCTACAAATCTCTGGTAAATCCCCTTTTTGTGCATCTCCACCAATTGCTCAATCGTATAATCCAGCTCATATTCGGCTTTGATCTTTTTCCAGATTGCCGGCATGGTCATCCCGACAAATTTATTGTGCTGTTGGAAAGATATATCCAGACCCAATTTCTGAAAAAGAGCCTGCTCTACTTCAAAATAAATCGGTTCACTATCGATCAAAACGCCATCCATATCAAATATTATTGCTTCGATCATTTTGCTCCTTTTGCTCTGTTTTTTAGCTTTTTGGGCAGCTTAATCCAAACTGATATTTCTTTTAATATCTTTATAAAGATCTACCACGCCCGGCAGATCTATCTGGATAGGATTGAGAGCCATATTTCTACTTTTGTAAACCTCGGCAGCTTTGGTTTGGGGAAAAGGCGTTTTGATTTTAACGCATCTGAAAGAAGCACAAGACGAATTGGAAAACATGCTGACCAACAGTAAGTTTGGAAAAGCTTCAGAAAAAGTAGT
>JAWOEN010000184.1:0-21285 GCA_046482725.1 Cloacimonadales bacterium (SeqCode) | reverse complement strand
CCGCCGGGCTCGACACTCGGCTAACGGTGGCGGGCCACCCGCGGTGGGTGGCTCCGTGCGGCGTCGGCCGGCGTGGCCCGGCCGTCAGCCGGTCAGCGCGGTGAGGGCAGCGATCCGCTCCTGGAGGCCGGCGATCGCGTCGGCGGCCTCGATACGCTTCTCACGCTCCCGAGCGACAGGTTTATTGAGTTTGAAGTAGTGATAAAACGTGATGACTCCGTATATTTTTGCTAACGGAACATTCATGATTTTGGCCACTTTCTTCGCTGCTTCACGTGGAATATAGCCAAACTCTTCCTGTACTTTGTGTAGGATCATGATGAGATTGCCCGGTTTCTCACGCCACGTTTCCATGTGATCTAGGAGTTCTTGGGAAAACGTAATCTCAGCATCGCTTTTCACAGCCATGGAACCTCCATTTCATGCCGCACCCCAAAGGGTGCGGTATTATTCTGTATTTATATGTAAAATGATAGTAGAAAATAATTAAAAAAAAATCAATAAAAAAAGCACTATTAAAACTGGATATTGTGATTTTTTCAAGTTTTAATTGATTTTTTACCGGTTCTCCACTATTATTAAACAAGTTAATGTGAATTATTGCACATATACAATTTAATATGCATCTTGTTGTTTGATTATATGTGAAACCGACATATTTAATATGTATGTCCAAGAGGGATTGACTCACATTAAAAATTATAACAGATTTTATCAAGAAATCTACAGCTAACTGGGGTTATTATGAATAAAGATTTTATATTACGACTGACAAAGTACAAAAGGCTGCTCTATAAATTAAAAGCCCTAGGCTTTGAGCGCGTTTTTTCCAACAACCTGGGGGATGCTATTGGAGTAACCCCCGCACTTGTCCGCAAAGATTTCTCAACCCTTAGCCTGCCAGGAGTGGCTACCACAGGTGTGCCGCAAGCCAAAGCTTCGATTGCCACCAAACCGAAAGGCTCGATGCGGGAAGGCACTACCGAAATATCTGCCAGATTGTAGAGCAAACTGACAGCTTCCTGAGTTTGATGACCTAAAAAGTAGACATTTGTCAGCTTTTGCTCGGCGCAAATTTCTTCCAGCTCCGCCCTCAATTCTCCATCACCTGCCAAAAGAAAAGCGCTATCGGGATAGGCTAGAGATATACGCGGCACAGCTTGCAAAAGTGTATCGATTCCCTTGAACTTGGTGAACTTTCCCACAAAACTAATTACTTGTTGCGGATTAGTAGCCACCCCAAACTGCTCTAATAGGCGCGAACGCTCAATTTCTCTGACTCGGAAAATATCCTG
Organism: Cloacimonadales bacterium (SeqCode); assembly: GCA_046482725.1. GTDB lineage: Bacteria > Cloacimonadota > Cloacimonadia > Cloacimonadales > TCS61 > DAOWES01. Next base: position 19,990 of record JAWOEN010000184.1, on the reverse strand, counting down.
ATCAAAGCCGTTGGGCACCAGCTGCAATTGTTCTTCTGGTAGAGTGTAGAGCTCTTTAGCATCGTTGTGCACTTGCCGCGAGATTGTGATAATCTTTGCCGCTTTTTGGGCTCCCGGCAGAGCATATTTATGATAGCGGCTATCCAAACGAAATCCCATCAGATCTGTGCCATGAGCAGTTATCAGATAGGGAAGGCCGGTTTGAGCCGCTACATAAGGAGTGATCCAGAGATGTTGAGCATGAATCAGATCGGGCTTGAATTTCTTGCAAACTTGCTTGGTGATGCGGCTGAAAGTTGCCACATACTGCGAGATCTCAGTTTCATCCAAATCATAAAAGGTTTGCAAACTGCGCGGATGAGTGGTGAAGCAGGGAAAATTAAAATCCAGATCAGCGGCAGGATTCTCAAATTTATGGCACAAAATAGTTTTGCGTTGAAAGCCATAATCGGTAGTGTCGAGCAGATTATCGATATCGATGACAAAGACTTCATCTCCTTTTTTTTGCAATTCCCGAGCTATATTCATCGTGTAGATGCCACTACCAGAACCTTGCAGCGGAAAATGATTGATAAGTAATATTCGCATAATGTCTCCTTTTTATTCTTCTTGCATCACTTCCGAGATGTCAGAAGTTTTTTCGTGGGAAGTCGAAAGTTTATCTGTGGTATTGCGCAATCTTTCGCTGAGTTTGGTAGAAATACGCCACAATAATTTGTTGCTGATCGCGCTGCTATCCTGCAATAGTTCCAAAGCTTTAGTTTTGGGTATCTGCATCAAAAGTGATTCGGTCTTGGCCTGAATGCTTACTTCATGCTTGCCTTCATAAAAGATGGAGGTTTCATTGAAATGATCTGCTTCTTGCAAAGTGGCTAATATCAGACGATTTGTCTCGCTGCCACTGGGCTTTATCACATTTAATTCTCCGCGCAATAAAATGTAGACAGCACTATCAAAATCGCCGGCTTGGAAAACAAAATCTCCAGCTTTCAGCTCGATCATATTGCTCGAGAAAAAGAGCTGTCGCAATTCTTTGCGTGAGAAATCTTGGAAGATACCAATCTCTGGTAACTGCATATTGTTCTGCAGCCCGATTTCTCTTAATTTCTCACTTTTTAATGCTTCCAATTTATTGTGTTTGATCACTTGCCCCTGCAAGATTATCTTTTTTAGCTCATTACCAAAATCACCGGTACGACGCAGAAGTTGGCGCCATTTTTTCTGAAACTCCAGATATGCGTTGTAAGTATTGTAGTGGGGAACAGCATCATAGCGCGCCAAATAGATATTGTTGATCGTCTCTTTGCAAGCATCTATGTCACCTTCTGCCAGATAGTTCAGCGCCAAGATAATATTGGTCTTGAAAATCTTATCACCCAGATCAGCTTTCATAAATTCACCCGGGTAGGGATCAAAATCTTCCGGTGTGATCTCGTGTAGATTGAGGTTTTGATCAGAATCCTGGCTGTCAAATTTGGATTTATCGTAGAGAAAGCGGTAGATATCTTCGCGGAAACGTTTCCAGACCGGATGATTTTTGGGAGGAGGCAGATGTTTGATCGCCAGCTGGTTATCCAGATAGAAATTGAAGCCGAAGATGCGGGAATTGATGACATAGTCGGTATCTTCACCGCGGGTAATATTGGGATCAAAAGGCACGATACGCAGCAGATTGCGATGAATGACCATAGCACCGCCAAAGGCAAATGGCGTAATCTTGAGGCGGGGACTGGCTCCGATGATTTTATCAAAGGCTTCACGTTTGCCGCCGAAGCGATCCCAATAAGTCATCCAAGGTAGGATATTTACCTTATCATAATACTCGTTATCCTCGTTTAGATAGTAGCCGGCGATACCATCGATAGTATTGCCATAAAAGCGCTTGCCGATAAACTCTTTGGCTTTGTCGATAAATTTGGCATCTTCGAAGATCTCATCATCATCGATCAAAATAGCTACCTCTGCATCCAAAATATAAGGCAAAAACAAGCAGAGATTTCTGATATTGGAGTAGCCTCGCAAACTGAGTATAGCTTTTAGTTCATCATCCAGCTGCATTTTGGCTTTCAAATCATTCAGGTGATGATCAGTAACCAAAATAGTATCTATCGGCAGGTTTTCTTCTTGCAACATCTTTTGCAATTTTTCCGTCATCTCATCCACATACTTCTCGTTGGTGGCAGCAGCCAAGATGATCAAAGTAAAATTTTTATTATCCAGGATTTCTAGAGATTTCAGGGTGCGACGCAGAGTTCCTTCTGCATCGAGGGGAGTGGGGTGATCATAAACTGCATCACCGCTTTCCCAAGCTTTGCCGGGGCCTGTCCAATAAGTGGGAATAATCATATAAGTTCTCATTTTTGCTTCCTTTGCTGCATTATTAGTTTTACCATTTTTTTCCAGACTGTTATTAGTTGTAAGAATTTATCGATATCTTGTGGCAATTTTTGATATGATTTTTGAAAGGCTGTGGGTAATTTCAAAAATCTCTCATCTTCCAAAAATTCTGCTGCCGCTTTGCTGCCTCTAATCAGTGCTTGATAGCGAGATTCATAATCGATCGGTTCATCTTTTCCAAAATACTCGTTGCGCAGCCAGTTGTAAAAAGGATTTCTAATCGCCCAGCCCATCATGGCATAAAAAAAGCGATCGCGGTTTTTGGGTTTATCTATGCTGGGAACTGCTGGAAAATCACCAAAGCAATCATGAAAGATCAGCAGATCAATATCCAAACATTTTCCACCATAATAGTGGATAATCGGTGAAAAGAGAGTATCTTCACCTCGACCCAAAAAACATTCATTATCCATTACCAATTCGGTGGAAAAAAAAGGGGGCAAAATCTCCAGTTTGTGTAGATTGATCGCCAGATTTCCACCCAAAATCTTATTTGTATCAAATATTTCGTGCAATTTGTGGTCAGCCACTACAGGCTTTTCCACCTGAGAAATGTATTGATATTTATCCTCTTTCTGCACACCAAAGAGTAGTTCTTGCAGATGGGGAAAATTCATTTTGGGGATGATATAATATCCGGTATAATCGCTGGAAGTAACCACCACATCGTCATCGGAGCGGAGATATTTTAGATGGTTTCCTACAAAATCTATCTCCTCGTTTTCATATTGATGTAAGAGAGAATCGTAGCGCAAAATATTGGGATAGATATCCGAATCAAAAAAGAGCAGATAATCGATTTCTAATAAAATTGCCGCCAAAAGCACATAATTGCGTGATGTGCCGTAGCTCACCATCTGGTATTGATCAAAGTTGGGAGTGCGCAGCAGGCAATCTATCTCTTGCTGATCCAAACCGAGTTGGCTCAGGTGCTTATTGAGAAAGGCAGAATCTCCCCGTTTGATAGTAACCACATTACATTTTTTTTCTAGCGTAGCAATAATCTCTGCATCTACTTCGCCTGTGTAGCCAATGATGAGATCAGTGATTTTATGCCCAAATTTCTCAGCATTTTCCAAGAAATCTAACATGGGAGAAAGCTTGGTTACGCTGGGAATTATCAAACCAAAAGCTGTTCTACAACTCTGCATTAAATCTCCTTGTTTATTGTGAATACATTTTTTTGGATAATCGCGAAATTTTAACTTCAGCCAAATCTAATAAAGCTATATTTGGAAATGAAATATGGTGGTGTCAAGCGGGAAATAATCTAGAGCAGAAAAAAACTGAATAATCGCCGGAAAATAGTGAAGACAAAAGTATTTACAAGATAGGTGGGATATTTTTTCTGACATCAAAACAACAACAATTTAGGAAGGTATAAGATGAGTGATAGAGTATCGATCACTTCTGAGATCGGAGAGTTGGAAAAGGTAATTTTGCATACTCCCGGCTTTGAAGTAGAAGAGATGACCCCCAGTTCGGCCGAGCAAGTATTGTACAATGATATCTTGCCTTTGCCGGTGATCGCAGAAGACCATCGTGAACTGAAAAATATTTTGAAAATGGTGACGAATGTCTTTGAAACCAGAGATTTGCTGACCGATGTCTTGCAAGATGCTGAGGTAAAGAGTAAATTTCTCGATACAGTTTGCGGTTTATTGGAAGGCGTAGATGATCGTCGTTCTGAATTTGAAGAGATCTCTGCTGCCCAATTGGCCAATTTGGTGATCGTGGGTATCAAGGAGAAAAAAAATACTCTGACCAAATATCTCAGCAGCAACATATTTTCCTTACCACCGCTACCCAATCTATATTTTATGCGGGATAGCGCTATCGTGGTAGGCGACAAGATCGTTACCGGCTCGATGGCAAACAAGGTGCGGGCGATGGAAGCTGTGATCATGAAGTTTGTCTTCAAATATCATCAGAATTTTAAGTCGGAAGGCTTTATAATCGACGGAACAGAATTTATCGCCAGCCAGAAAGCCACGATCGAAGGTGGTGATCTGCTGGTACTGAAAGATGATGTTTTGGCGATTGGGATTTCCGAGCGTACCTCTCCGCAAAGTGTGGATATTATCTGCGAAAACCTCTTGCAACAGAGCAATAAGCCTATGACAATTTTTGCCGTGGTATTGCCCAAAGAGCGAGCTACTATTCACCTAGACATGGTCTTTACCATGGTTGATAAAAATCGCTGTGTAATTCACCATCCCTACATTTTGGGAGATAGAAGGTTGCCGGTCGTGAAGATTACCTTGCAACCTCAAGGGCGCAAAAAATATGAAAGCATGCCCAACCTGATAACAGCTCTGCGCACTGTTGGCATCAATCTGGAGCCGATCGTATGCGGCGGCAACGAAGCACTTTATCAGGAACGGGAACAGTGGCTATCTGGCACAAATTTCTTTGCTTTTGCTCCCGGCAAATTCATCGGCTATGATTGCAATCGTCGTACCTTGGATCAGATCGATAAAGCGGGATTTTCTGTTAAACACGCTCGCGATTTTCTTTCGGGCCAGGACAAAATCGAGGATTATGATAAATTGGTAATTGGCATCGATGGCGCTGAATTGGCTCGTGGTGGTGGCGGAGTTCGCTGCATGACCATGCCGGTGAAGAGAAAGCCAGTGCAGTGGTAAAAAAATGATAAATAATTTGGGAGATCTATTTTTGATAGTCTCCCTTTTTTTGTGGACAATTATCTGTGCTAAAAATATCTCAGATAAGATGAAAAAAATATTGGAAAAACGCAAAAATGGGTAAACGAGATCTCGCCAAAAAAGTAGGCTCGATGTCTACAGCTGTATTGTTGAGCCGGATATTGGGCTTGCTGCGTGATATTATGACGACTGCCTTTTTCGGCACGCAATATGTAGCTGATGCTTTTCAGGTAGCTTTTCAGATTCCCAATCTGTTACGAAAACTTTTTGGTGAAGGCGCGCTCTCTGCTGCATTTATTCCGCTTTATAGCGAGATTGGCATCAAAAAAGGCAGAAAAGCTCAGATCTATTTTGGCTTGAATGTACTCTCGATCCTAACCACATTTTTGCTGCTGCTTTCTGCTCTGGGCATTATCTTTGCCCCGATTATCGTGCGTTTGCTAGCGCCCGGATTCGATCAGCCCACTTACCAGCTGACGCTCTATCTGATCCGCATTATTTTTCCCTATCTGCTACTGATCGGACTTTCTTCCACCTTGATCTCAATCCTCAATGCGCACAATTATTTCTTCGTTCCCGGCTTATCATCAGCCTTTCTGAATGTGGCTATGATTTCGGCACTGGGAATATTTGTGCTGATAAATCGCAATTCTACCACAGAAGAGCAAGCTGTGGTCTGGTCGATTGGAGTAGTTTTGGGCGGCATTTTACAGACGATTATCAATTTTCCACTATTGAAAAAACTGGGTTATCATTTCAGTTTAAATTTCAATCTCAGAGGCAAAAATATTGCAGCAGTTTGGCAAAGATTTCTACCCGGAGTAGCCGGCTTGGCGATTCGGCAGGTAAATCTGGCAGTCGATCTGATCTTGGCTTCGTTACTGGCAACCGGTAGTATCGCAGCGCTGAATTATGGTAATCGGCTGATGCAATTTCCGCTGGGTGTTTTTGGCGTAGCTGCCGGGGTGGCTGTGTTGCCGCTTTTTTCCAAATTGATCGCGGAAGATCGCTGGCAAGAGTTGCAGGAAAATCTCGATTTTTCTCTGCTCTCTTTGGCTTTTATCATGATTCCCATCATCGCTTTGGTAGCAGCTCTGGGTCAGGATATGATCTTCTTGCTTTTCAAGCGCGGTGCTTTTGATGAAAACTCTCTGCAAATGACCTATCAGGCCTTTCTTTGCTACGCTTTGGGCTTACTGTTTTATAGTTGGAACCGATTGATTATCCCTCTCTTTTACGCAGCCAAAGATACTAAAACTCCAGTAAAAATTTCAGCAATTATCGTGGCGATAAATATTGGCCTGAACTTTCTATTGATGCAATTTATCGGTCACGCCGGCTTGGCTCTGGCTACGGCAATTTCTGCCTTTGTGCAATATTTGCTGCTGCGCAGATTGATCCAAAAAAAATATCGGCAATTGCAGCTGAAAAATCAAACTTCCAATTTGCTCAAGATCATCTTCTTGTCAGCGCTTATCTGGCTGGTTTTACACTTTTTTGCAGAGCTTTATACTACTCAATCTATTTTAGCAGTATTGATCAGATTGAGCGTTTCCACCCTAGTAGCTATCCTCCTCATGTTTATTGGATCACAGCTCTTGAACATAGAACATAGTAAAGCGATCGGAGCGCGCTTATGGCGAAAATTAGCGAGAAAATAAAAGAGAAATTAGCGCTACTTCCAGATAAGCCCGGCGTCTATCTGATGAAGAATCAACACGATAAGATTATCTATATCGGCAAATCCAAAAATCTCAAAAATCGGGTTCGCTCCTATTTCAGCGGACAAGCTAGCGATAACAAAACCTTGGAACTGGTGAAGCGAATTGCGGATCTGGAATATATCATCACCAAATCGGAAGAGCAGGCTCTGGTTTTGGAAGCCGATCTGGTCAATAAACATCAGCCGCGCTACAATATTTTGCTGAAAGACGACAAACATTATCCCTTCCTGAAAATATCCAGCAAAGACGATTTTCCACGCATTTTTGTGACGCGAGATGTTCAGAAAGATGGCTCAAAATATTTCGGACCCTACACCGATGCCAAAGCTGTGCGCAAAACTTTACGTTTGATGGAGTGGATATTTCCGCTGCGCACCTGCTCCCGAGAGATCAGTACAGAGGGCAAGCTCTACGATCGCGCTTGTATGAACTATCAGATGGGCAAATGCCCGGCGCCCTGTATCGGCAAAATCTCTGCTGCCGAGTATGCCAAAACTGTGAAAAGCGCTATCAGCTTTTTGAACGGTCAGAACCAAGAGGTAATCGCTCAATTTAAAGCCGAAATGACAGCCTGCGCTGAGAAAATGGAATATGAAAAAGCTGCGGCTTGGCGCGATAAAATTGCCAATATCCAAAAACTTTCCAGCACCCGAACTCTTTTCTACACTGATGGCAAAAACCGCGATGTGATCGCTATCTACAAAGAGGGAAATTTGGCAGCTGTGACCGTGATGAAAATTATCGGCGGCAAACTGCTGAACCGCGAAACATATGCTTTGGAAAATGTGGAATATAAAGCAAAAGCAGAGTTATTGACTGCTTTTCTCAGTCAATATTATCGTCAAAAATTGCAGCAATTGCCGCGACAAATTCTTCTGGAAAGCCGCTGCAATGATTATTCTGTGATGCAAACTTGGCTCAACAATCGTCTGCATGTTCCACAGCGCGGAGAAAACAAAATCTTGATGACGATTGCGCGAGAAAATGCTTTTAATTTTGTGGAAGAGAAAAAGTTGCGATATCTCAAGAAAAGTCAGCGCACCATCTTCTCGGTTACAGAACTTAAAGATCTGCTAAAATTAAAAAAATTACCGCGCAAAATGGTTTGCCTCGATATCTCCACGATTCAAGGTGCTGATACAGTCAGCTCGCTAGTTTATTTCGAAAACGGTAAACCGCGCAAGAAAAGTTATCGGCTCTTCAAGATGAAGACAGTGCAGGGGCAGGATGACTTTGCCAGCATGGCGGAGACGATGCAGCGTTATTTTAGTAAAGTCAGCGACGAAGAGTCTCCTGATCTGGTGGTGATCGATGGTGGCAAAGGGCAGCTGAGTGCAGCGGCGCGAGTTTTGCAAAATTATACTGAGAATACTATCGAGATTATCTCTTTGGCCAAGCGCATCGAAGAAGTATATCTTCCCGAAAATAGTGACCCGATAATTCTTCCGCGCAATTCTGCCGCTCTAAGATTGTTGGTGCAGATACGAGATGAAGCGCATCGCACAGCTGTGGGCTATCATCGCAAAGTGCGCAGCAGCAGGACTCTTACCAGCCAATTGGATCTGGTGAATGGAATTGGCAAAAATCTGAAATTTATGCTTCTGAAAGAATTTGGTAGTGTGGAAAATATCAAAAACGCCAAAGTTGCCGATTTATGCCGGATCAAGGGTGTGGGCCAGAAAACCGCCAAGAACATTATTGACAGCTTAAACCAAAACAAGAAATAAAGAGTCATGAAAAAAATTACCATATTGCTACTGCTAATTTTCTGTTCCAGCTTGCTGGCTGAAAGTTATGTAGATACGCTAGAAGCCCAGTTGCCAAAATTGGAAGGCAATCAGCGCTACGAAACGCTGCGCGCCCTGACAATTTTGTTGCGAGATGATAATGCGCCCCGCAGCCTCTACTATGCTCTGCTACAAGCTCAATACGCTCGGCAAAGCGGCGTGAGCAGCTTTCGCTTGGGTGCCAAAAAAAATCTGGCTGTGGCTTGGATGCAGAATGATTTACCGCAAATTTCGGCTGAGATTGTAAAAGATATTCTCAGCGATTATCAATTAGTTAATGCTGAAGAAAAAATTGCCGAAACTCGTATGATTTTGGCTGAGATCTACTTTGAGCTGGCTAAATATCAAGCTGCCGAAAGAGAATTGCTAAAAGTAATCGAATATTACAACCAACAGCAAGATCAGGTGAAAATTGCTGATACTTTTCTGCAGTTGGGGAAAATCTATTATGAAATGGGGCAGCCTCCAATTGCCTACGAGTACATAGAATCGGCTCAAAAACTTTATCGACAAAATAAAGAGCAAGTCAAGCGCAGTAATGCTCTTTTCACTCTGGCTGAATATCAGCAGGCTGCCGGACAATATGATGCAGCTCTGAAAAATTTTCAAAAAGCGCGCAATAATTATGAGAATAATGTGGTTATCGACAAACTCATTGCCAGCGTCATCAAAGAAGTAGAACTTTATATGCTTCTGCAGCAAGAGTCGGAAGCTTTTTATCACTTAAAAAGAATGGATAAGATGCTACAGAATATCGGAGATGAAAAAAACCGTCTACTGATATTAATGGAATTGGCTGAACTAGCTTGGCAGCAAGCAGGCCAAAATCCTCGCCTTTATCTACAAGAGATCGAGGCAATTTTGCAGCGAGCACCTCTAGGGGATTTCACCACCGAGATCAATGCCCGGCTCAGTAATTATTATGATCAGATCCAAATGCCGCAAGCTGCCGATCGTTATCGACGCCGACTGATGATCCAAAGGCACAAACTAAAAGAGCGCGATCTGAAAAGTTGGCAGCAGATAGAAGATTTGCTGGCGCAGCAACGACAGCAAGCGCAGAGAGAATATGAAAAGATCGCAGCCAAAATGCAGCTAAATAATTGGCTTTGGGCCGGGCTGCTTGCCCTGATTTTAATCAGCGCGATTATTATTATCAAACTAAAATATAAAAATTAAACCAAACAAAGGGAGGAGATGATGAAGGTAAAAAAACAGATCATGGATACGGTCGATATTGACCGATCCTTGAAGCGGATGGCACTGGAGATTGTGGAGCACAACAAAGGTATGGAAAATGTATTTTTGGTAGGTATCAAAAGTCGTGGAGTACCCATGGCAGATCGCTTGGCCAAATATTTGAAGAAAGTGGAAAACCTAGATGTGCAGACAGGGATTTTGGATATTTCGCTCTATCGTGATGACCTTTCTCTGGTCGCTGAAAATCCCATTCACAAAGGTTCAGAGCTTAATTTTGAAGTGGAGAATGCCAAGATTATCTTGATCGATGATGTGCTATATACTGGCAGAACAGTGCGCGCAGCCATCGATGCAATCTTGGATTTTGGGCGCCCTGCCAATATTCAGCTTTGTGTCTTGATCGATCGTGGACATCGTGAGCTGCCCATCAAAGCCGATTATGTGGGAGAATTTGTTCCCACCAGCAGCTCGGAAGTGATCAAAGTATCTTTTGTGGAAACTGACGAAGATGAGAAAGTTCGCATTATGATGCACGACTAAAACAAAAGCAGATTTTAGTATTATATTTTAAACGCTACCAATTGGTAGCGTTTTTTTGTCGGCGGCTGGGCTGTTGGGAGAGAGGAAATTAGTTGCTTTATATGATGATTTTATAGTTATCGATATAAAAATTTTTTTCAATGAATATTGAGTTTGCGACAGGTTATCCAGTAAAGAGGATAACTCAGTCGGACTGCTAAAAATTACTTGCTTGGGCAAAGTAAGCAATTAAAAGCAGTGACTGCTAAAAAATATTTTGACAAAATTTCCCGCTTGCTTAATTTGCCTTTAGCATATAAAAAAATTTAGTTAAAGGAGATTTATAATATGGCAGACGAAAAAAAAGGAAATCTTTCCATTCACACAGAAAATATTTTTCCGATCATAAAAAAGTGGCTCTATTCCGAGCATGACATCTTTTTACGCGAGCTGATATCCAACGCGGTCGATGCGATGAACAAGCGCAAAATGATGGATCCTACAGTGAAGCCGGAAGATCTGAAGATAGAGATCAAGGTGAATAAGAGTAAGAAAACGATCCAAGTTATCGATAGTGGAATCGGGATGACAGCTGAGGAGATCGAGAAATATATCAATCAAATTGCCTTCTCGAGTGCGGAAGATTTTGTCGATAAATTCAAGGACAAGCAAGACAAGATTATCGGTCAATTCGGTTTGGGTTTTTATAGCTCATTCATGATTTCTGACAAGGTAACAATCGACTCTTTATCTTACCAAGAAGGTGCTGAAGCAGCCCATTGGGAATGTGAGGGAGATACTACTTTCCAAGCTGGTCCCGGTAAAAACAAGCAGGTGGGAACTATTATCACCATGCATGTGAACAAAGAAAATACAGATTATTTGGATGAGCAGAAGCTGAAGGGTTTGGTGGAAAAATATAGTAATTTCATGCCTTTTCCTATTTACGTGGGCAAGGATAAAGAGCCGGTAAATCAGAAGGAAGCCTTGTGGAACAAGCAGCCCAAGGATGTGACTGATGAAGAGTATAAGGAATTTTACAAGCAGCTTTTCCACGAGTGGGAAGATCCACTATTTTGGATTCATCTCAACGTAGATTTCCCTTTCAATCTGAAAGGTATTCTCTATTTTCCCAAAATAAAAAATGAAGTGGAATTGAACCGTGGTAAAGTAAAACTTTTCTGCAACAATGTATTTGTGGCTGATGACCTGAAGGGAATCGTGCCTGAATTTATGCTGCTGCTGAAAGGTGGAATCGATATCCCCGATATCCCACTCAATGTCTCTCGCAGTTTCTTGCAGGAAGATAAAAAAGTGAAAAAAATCTCCAGCTATATCATCAAAAAAATTGCTGATAGCTTGAAGAAAATTCACAAAGACGATCGCCAAAAATATGAAACTTTGTGGAACGATATCAATCATTTTGTGAAATATGGTTTGATCACAGAAGAGAAATTTGCCGAGGCGATGAAAGATCATATCATTTTCAAGACTTCCAACGATGATTTTGTGACTGTGGAAGAATATCTCAGTCGCAACAGCAGTGAAGAGAAGCCGCGCAAGATCTACTATGCCACAGATGAAGATTCTCAGGTTACACATCTAGACATGATGAAAGAGCAGGGCATCGAAGTGCTGTTTGGCAATTCAGTAATCGATAACCATGTTTTCCAGCATCTGGAGGGTAAAATCGATGATATCGCTTTTGTCCGAGTAGATTCCGAGCTCAACGATCTGTTGGTGGATGAAGAGAAGCAAGATGATCTATCTACTGATAAAATCAAGCAGATTTTCGATAGCACTTTGAACGAAAAAGTAGAAGCTAGCTTTAACAAAGAAAATTACGCTGAATTGATCAAAAAATATCCGGTTATAGCAGAAAAGCTGACACCCTATCAGCGCACCAAAGATGATTTTACCTATATCAAACCTTACGAGATTCCGGCCGAGGTAGTTGCAGAGATTGGCTCGGAAGCTTACCAGGCAATAATGGATAAGGTATTTTTGCAGGTGACAACCAAGCCCAAGCATCTCAAATCTACCGATGTTTCTGCGATGGTGGTCTTAAATGAGCAGATGCGTCGCTTCAGTGAGATGAATATGATGATGATGGGTGGCAACGATAGTATGCTTTCCAATCATGATCTGATCGTGAATCCGCAAAATCCTACTATCCAAACTATCGTGAAATATGAGGAAGCAGGCAAAGATGATGAGGTGAAACTGTTGTGCGAATATGTGCATGATCTGGCGCTACTCAGCCAGAAACAGTTTAATGGCGAGCAGCTGAATCAATTTATCAAGCGCTCCAACCAAGTTTTGGCTTTGCTCAATAAATAGTAGTTTAGAGAAAATAGCCTTCAGCAATTTTTTTTGCTGAAGGCTTTTTCTATGGGATAAGATTATTTCAATAAGATAATTTTCTGGCTGGCAATGGTCTGGTCGTTTTCGTTTAGTTTCAGCAGATAGATTCCGCTGGCAACAGTTTGTTTATCTTGATCTTTGCCATCCCAGTTTGCCGAGTTGACAGAAGCAGCGATCGAGAGTGAGCGGACAAGTTGGCCTTTCAAATTATAGATTTTCAGCTCTTTTTCCGAGCCGAGATTTCGCTCTTGCCAAGATAGCGCCAGATTGTCAGCGCGGCTAAGTTGGAAAGGATTGGGAAAAATCTTGAGTTGCAATTGCTCAGGTAGATACTGCTCGGCAGCAGAATTGGTTTCTATTACTGTGAATCTGTGCAAGGCTTCCGGAGCGGCAATGGGATGAAAGCTCTGGCGGCCCGATTCATCTGCGGCCGCAATATAATATTCTATCTCAGCACCAATTTGCATTTGAGGAAATTCTGCCTGATAAATATTGTCTGTTGCAGTTAGCTCTAGCTCTTCACTTTGCCATGGCTCATCTCCTGCCAAACGCCAATGCAGATTTGTCTCGGCAGCGATCAGAGCTGCGTTGCTATAAGCGATAATTTCGACCTCAATGCTTCCCGGCGCAGAAGCCTCGACCTGATCATCCAGAGGTCGATGTTGCAGATAGAGCATGTCCGGATCCAAGATTTCACGAGTGCGGCAGTGCAGAGCGTCATAGTAGTACCAAGCGTCATAATAGATTCCGATAACTTCATAGCCCGGCATCAATTGCTGATATGTTTCCAGAGCGTCGGCATCGGCAGCAATTCCAAAGAGCGGAACCAATATTTTTTTATTCAAAATATAGGAATTGGTATAGGCTGCTGCCTCAGTGCCGCTATATGTATCACAAAAGATACGATGGATATTGTAATTTCTGCCATAGGAATTGGTGATGGATCGGAAATAATCTGCTACCGCTTCCATCCTGGCATATTCCGAATGCCACTCGGGCAGCTCTTTGATCAGCACTGTTTCAGCATCCAATAATTTGGCACCGCAATCGATGTGCTGAATCCCATAATCTTCGATATTGAGCAAAAAGTGATAATCCGTAATTCCGGTATATTCTTGCACAATCTCCAAAAAATCTCGTTGGGAATAGAGGTGACTACTTTCGTGGTACATCTGAATGGTGGAAAAAGCTTGGCCTAAACCATCATTAATCAGGTTTCCCCCCGTCAGATAGACAGGTAGGGCAGAGGCGTAAGTTCCGAAATATTCTGCTAAGACTTGGTTTACAGCTTCATCATCATCATAATCGCGTTGAGTTCGATCACCGGGAACCCAAGGATATCCATCAAAGAGAGGATCGACAATTGCCCAATTATCATCAGCATCAAAGATATTATGCGGACCCCAATCACGAGTCCAGTGAGAATTGGTGGGAGCAAAGATAAATTCGCAATTATCCAGATTGACATTGGCGGCGCTAAAAGTGGATTGGGCAGAGCTTTGTTGATTAGCATTTTCTACCAAGACATAGAGCATATCATCGGCAGCCAGCTCGACCACCAGCTCGATGGGAATGCCCAAAGGCCAGCGAATTAGAGTGCCCAAGCTTGGTTCCCACTGAGCCGAAAGCCTGATCTCAGAAGAAAAAAGTGTGGCAGAAAGCAGTAATAAAAGCGCTGAAATAAGCAATAATTTTTTCATCTAAACTCCAAAGTAATCCATCATCAAAGGCTTGCAAAAAACTATCAATCGTTTCAAACTATCCAGAACTTCATAATCTACTTTGCCGGTCCATTCGTTCATGTAGATTTTTTTGAATTCCAAAGCGACTGCACAACCTGTTTCGGGAAAAGTGCGATGCACCCAACGTGGAAAATTGCCACCGGGATATTTGATATCAATTCTTACATCCAAGGGATTACCATTGATCTTAAACTCTTGCATTTTGGCTTGCAGATCCAAAATAAAGGGTTGCCACTTTGGAGGCATATTGCTGGTGCCGATAATGACGTCAGGGTTTTTCTGTGGATCATCGAAAGGCATATCTACCCCCAGCCGCTGATGATTGTAAGAGTGGATATCCAGAATCATGAATTTTCCAAATTTATCCGAAATTTTTTGTAGATGTTTTTGAGTGGTCTCATAAAAATTATCATAAAGCTGATAAGCCTCTGATATCTGCTTCGGCTGCGGAACTTGCTTGCGGCTATCCAAGCCCCAGCAATCATCTGGAACCAGATAGAAGGCATTTTCTCGACGTCGGTTCAGATCTATTTCAAAGCGGCTAAACTGGGGTATTATGTGATTTGAGTGTAATTTAGCCATCTCTTCAGTATAAGGATCTTCTTCCAATCTGCGCGTTTTCGCATTCAATTTCATGTTTTTTTCGCAGAGAGGTGATAATTTATCTCCACTGTGGATCGCCGTAAAAATGAGCGCGCTGTTATAATTTATTTTGTAAATTGTATTGATCATATTTTTTAGATTCGTCTACTGTAGAGATTGTCGTAAAAAGTTACTGACCATTTCAAGCCCTCAGAGCTATCATAATCCACACTACCTTTGAGCTGATGTTTGATAGTGGAGATAAAATTATTCAGGCCCATTTTACTGGATTTTTCCAGATCGAAGTCAGCAGCCAGCCCTACGCCATTATCAGCATATTCCAAGCACAGCCTCTCTTCATCACATCTCTGAATCGAGAGGGATATTTTGCCACTGATACTGTTTTGGAAAGCATGGTGATAAGTGTTTGAAACTAGCTCATTTAACACTAAGCCCAGAGGTAGAGCAGTATCGATGCTTACGGGAATATCAGCGATTTCAATTTGTTGTTCCAATTTCAGTTTCGGTATATAATAGCTACGATTTAGCATGCGGAAAAGATCTTGGATGTATTCACGCAGATTCAATTTGGTGAGATCGTGAGATTTATATAGTTTTTCATGCGCCAAAGACATGGTGCTGATGCGAGTGGAGATCTCTTTGAATTTGCTCTGCAGCAGCTTATTATCGGTAGTATTGGACTGAATCGAGAGCATGGAGATAATCACCTGCATATTGTTTTTGGTGCGATGATAGAGCTCGCGCAGCAGAGTATCTTTCTCTTCAAAAGCCTGATTAATCTGTTTCTCGGTGCGTTTTTGTGCAATAGAAGTGGCGATAAGTTGTGAGATAAATTCTAATATTTCCAAATGATTTTGGGTGTAGATATTTTTTTCACTAAACGATCTGATTGCAATCATGCCGATAGCTTCTTTACCAATGAGAAGAGGAGCTGCCAGCATCGAGACGCTTTTGCTTTTATAATCTGCTATTTCGCCTTGCTCGATCAGCTGGCTTCGGATTTCACTGTCGATAAAGAGAGCCTTTTTTTGGCGGATGACATAACTGGAAATCCCATCATTACGCAGCTTGATGGGAGTCTCCACTTCATAACGCTTATCTTTGAAATAGGGCGAGTAGGAGGAATTATCTTGCTCATTGACCAACGCTATATAAAAATTATCTGCGGCTAAAACTTTTTTTAGAGATTGATGAATCTTGCTATAAAGCTCTGGCATGTCATTGCTGGTGGTTACAGCATTAGCGATTTCAAATAGTGTTTCGTGGATATGAGAAGAAAGATTTAGATTTGAAACATCTTTGATGATAATCTTGCAATTTCCATTATCCAAAGGTTTTAGATAGATATAGAACCATACTTTACGGTTTACTATCTCTCCTTTAGTCACAAATTCTTGTCGCTGATTGCTGGTCAAAACCTGCGGTATCCGCTTGCTTAATTCCAAAAAAAACAGCTTGGGAAAAAGTTCAACCAAATCCTGACCAACCGGTTTTTTTGCTGTGACACCATAAAGCTGGATATTTGGTGCATGTGCTTCCAAGATCTTGAGATCTTTATTGCAAATAAAACGATCAAAAAAACTGGTATTATTGAGGTCTGCTAATTCTTGAGTAAGTTTTTGTTGATGTAGATAGCTACTCACTATCTGGTGTAAAATCGCACGATTCAGTGGTTTGCAAAGTGTGAAATCAGCATAGTCGGGTAGATCTTCTTCGCAAGTATCCATTATCGAGACAAGCTTATGAGAGGAAGATATTTTTGCTACTTTCAGAAAGTGATGGCAAAATCTGTGATCTGAGATAAGCAATTGCGGTTCGTTTGGATCTATTTTTTCTGCCCATAACTGTGGCTCATCGACTAGACTGATCTGAATTTGCGGATACTTTTGCAAGATATCAGCTTTTATTTGCTTGTATAGTGCTGTGTTATCGGTGATTACACTAATTTTTCGCATGCATACTCCTAAAAATCATTCTTATGAAAATTAAAAAGTTATCTGCCTTATTGGTGTCAAACGTTTTGTAACTTTATGTTACAACGTTTGCGATCCAGGGTAGAAGTGTATAGATATTACCCAGCTATAACTTGTTGCAAAAGAGAGAGATAGAGCTAGGAAAATAAAAATGGTTATTATTTATACTAAAAAAAAATGAAAAAGCTCAGCTGCATTAATCTGCTGCTGAGCTTTAGACAAAATTAGCTGTTTTCTAGTCTACCAGTAAATCTACCGATTCGTCGGGAACAGAAATCATAATCAGGGCTTCATCAAACCAACGGTTTGCCACAGCTTTGATCTCTTCTGGAGTAATCTTTTCCATCTCATCATATTTTTGGAAAATATTATCAAAGCCCAATCCCATCGCTTCCATATAGGTCATATAATTGGGTAGTGCGTTGTCATTGAGGTAAGATTGCATGATCTTCTTATCTTCCTCGATCGCTCCGCAAATCTCTGACTGACTCACCAACTCAGTTTTTAAGAGTTCCAAATCGTTTAGTAACACTTGCACCAATTCATCTTTTTTGTCGATCGAGGTTTGGCTGGTTAAACGGAAGAAGCCATAATCTTGACTACTACCATAGGTAGGGTAGGCGTAATAGGAAAGATTATTTCTACCGCGGGTGCTTTGGAAAATTCTACCGCGCGAACCGGAGAGGATATTATGAATAACTTTCATCGCATAATAATCGTCATCGCCGATTTTGGGAGCGGGTAAATTAATGTCAATATTCACCTGTTCGTAGGGATATTGGTTGAAGACAGTGGCGGAATCTACTACAAATTGCAGAGATTTTTTTTCTGCTTTTATTTTGTCAGAGGGAATTTCTTTGGCAATAGTTTGTGCCATCTCGATCGCTTCTTCCCGATTGAGGTCACCGAAAAAGGTAATGATCGCTTTTTGCGCATTGAAATATTTCTGATGCAGATCTTGTAGATCCTGGCGTTGCAATTGCAAGACATTATCTAATTTCTGTTGAGCTGAAAGCGCATCACGGCTGCCGGCATAGAGCGTGGCATTGCGGAAATCTTTGTGTTGAGTCCCGGCGTCACTAAGACCACGTTCATAAGCTGCAGTAGCTCGTTCTTTAGCCAAATCTATCTCGGTGGAAGCAAAAGCCGGATTGTTCATCGCATCAAGAATAATATCTCGCACCTGCTGATAATCTGCTTTCAGGCATTTGAACTCGATAAAAGTGCCTGCTGCAGAAGTGGTAACATCAATATCTACTGCATGATCTTCCAGCCATTCTGTCAGCCAGAGTGAATCGTAATCTTTAGAACCTTGAAACATCAGGTTGGTCATAAATGATAATGTGCCAGCTGTCTCCTCAGTTTCATAGTCAGTGCTGTTGCCCACATTGATCACGCCTCTTATCAGAGGTTTTTCAGTATTGCGTCTATGGATAACAGTCAGGTTTTTCTTATCATAGATTTTTTCAGCTTCAGTTTTGATAATCTCAACTTCATCTTCTGCTATAATAATAGCTTTTTCACCTCGGGGAACAGCCGAGAAGATCACCCTATCTTGCGCTATTAGGTATTCTTGGAGAGCATATTCCAAATCTGCAACCTCTAATTTCTGATAATTTTCCAAAGCGATTTCATCATAATCGGGAACCCCATATTTCAGGATTGACCAGCCGATGCTATTGCATTCGCTGTCGATATCGGGTGTAGCTAGTAAGCGTTGTGCTTTTTGGCGATTAATGATGTTTTGGATCTGCTCTTGTTTGAAACCTTTTTTGGCAAAAGCCGCCAGATCATTGTCGATAATCTCAACAATTTGCGGTATATCTTGCGTATTTTTGGCTTCGAAAACTATGTTGATCATACCTTCGGGATTATCGGAGCCGGCATCAGCATAAGCATAAATATAGTTCACCAATTTCAGCTCTTCGGTTAGCTTGTAGCGAATGGGAGCTTGGCGCTTGCTAAACAAAATATCCAAAGCTGCATCCAGCTTGAAATAATCTTTGTAGCGCGAAGCAGGTAAAATCGAGGTGATGAAAACAGTAGGTTGTTGTACGTCAAATTCTTCTACATATTTGATAGAACCACTACGCACGTTTTGGGTGGGTAGATAGACAGGATTTAGTTGTTCTCGCTCAAAATCTGCAAATTTACGTTCGATCTTTTCCATCATTTCGTCAGCTTGGAAATCTCCTACTGCCACAAAAATCATGTTGTTGGGAGAATAGCGTTTTTGGTAGTAATCTTCCAATTGATCTCGGGTGATGGTGCGGAAGAGATTGGTATAACCAATCACCGGATATTTGCGGTTAGAATTTGGGAAAACTAATTCTTGCCAACGCTGACGTACTTGACTGCGAGCCGGTGTGCTACGCATCACGATCTCTTTCAAAATAACCTCTTTCTCGCGAGCTACCTCGAAAGAATCGATAACACTATGTTGAACTTGCTCGGATAAAACTTCCAAAGCCAAATCTGAATACTGTTTGTCTGTGATCAGATGAAAAGCAGTAACACCATAAGTAGTATAAGCGTTTACGATAGCGCCCATATCACGGCCGATCTGCTGATATTCGTCCTCAGTGCGCATTTTGGTGGTTCCGCCCGAAACGACGTGCTCCAAATAATGAGATATTCCTGCACCCAGATAATCTCCCTCGTTTACACTACCTGTTTTGACAAATGCATACAAGGCTACAGCTTGATTCGATCTGTTTTCTTTGACTGCTACTTCCATGCCATTGGGTAATGTTTTCCAAATTATATCATCTGCCAGTAAAACCAGACTGAAACTGACGATAAGCAATATTGCGATAATTTTTTTCATCTAACCTCCGTTATTTAGTAATTTTTTGCATTTTTTTTAGTCTAGAATATTTTGTAAACTAAAATCTATAATGTAGGTTACATACTTTACATGGCAAGCTCGATCTTGGTTGGTAAAGCAGATTTGATAACTATGACTAATCGGCAATAGCAGCTGGTCGGAGCAAGTTTGAGTAAGAGATCTGCAGC
>JAWOEN010000067.1:0-15426 GCA_046482725.1 Cloacimonadales bacterium (SeqCode) | reverse complement strand
TGCTGCTCCAAACCAAGTTACATCAGAAACCGGATGATTTTCGAAGCCTGGCTCTGCTACAAATTGCTTGGCATTGTTCGAGAAAGCAACTTGGCAAATACCGCTGGCTTTAATATAGTTGGATAGGCGTTGGGCATTATCTACCGGACCATATCCATCTTCGTAGTTGATAGGATCACTATTGGGTGTATAAACTCTGGTTAACAAACCTTTACCCAAAGCCCAGTTCATCACTTCGGCAAATTGAGCATTTGTCACTTCATATTTACCAATTTCAAAATCATTAGTAAGAGTTACATCGTGGACAGGAGCTTCATCAGCATCTCCATCGTTGCTTCCCATACTAAACGTTCCTGCTGTAACAGCTACCATTTCAGGCTGATTAGTCAAGCCTGTAAAAGAGGCAGTTGTTACACTAAAAGGTGTATTATATTCGCTATCACCGGAATCACTAAGTGTTTTGCCCCGATACCAATAAGTTGTGTTATGCTCCAAGTTTAGATCTACAAAGTTATTATAATCTGCCTCACTGGTTCCTATCAATTCAAAAGGACCATCGGCTGAAGTAGCTCTTTCGATCTCAAAGCCTGTTTCATTTTCTGTACGATCATCCCAGGTAAGATCTACTTTGAAAGCAAAATTTCCCACAGATTCAAAATCCAAGATTCCCGATTTTACACGGAAAGCAAAGGGATCACACCAATTAGCGACATCTGAGCGAACTCGCCAATAATACACTCCATCGTACTGCAAAGCATCACCATTTTCTATTTGGTAACTATTGCTAGAGGTCAATTCTTCGACCAGCAGATCAGAGAAATTGCTATCTGTAGCGATCTGAATGCGGTAGTGATTTGAGCCGGCTAATCTTTCCCAAGTGAAAGATGGTACCTGGACTACAGCATCTGTTTCACTATCATTGACTGGATATAGCAGTAAAACATCATCATCTACATATGTACTGATTGTAGTGAATGCTCTTACTTCGCTCCAATTTGAAACCATTGCCTTAACTCTCCAATAATAGGAAGTGGCAAGCTCCATATCTACTTCTGTGACATAACTCAAAGTTTCATCATCTACTTCAGCATCGATCACAATATCGGAAAAACTATCATCAGTCGCAACCTGAACTTGATAACCGCCGGAATTGGAGTATTCCAACCATTGCAATTGGGTGATTACGCCGGTAGTAGCTTCATCTTGAGGTGAATTTAAGAAAACACCATCATTGGTAATAAAGTAGTTTGCTTCACTCCAGCCAACTGCTACATCAGAGGTTATTCTCCAATAATATCCATCCACATTAGCTGTCAGGGTTCCTGATTCTGTCCAGTTGCCAGCTGCAGCAAATTGCTCTTCTAAGACAATATCTTGCATCTCTTCGTCAGTAGCAACTTGGATAGTATAATCAGCAGCATTATCCAGCTGATTCCAGCTAAACACTACTGGTACTGCTATTTCAGATGCTTCATTTTGAGGTTCATCAAGATTTACAACAATATCTGTGTGGAAAAGTCTGATCTCACTCCAGTGATCTCCGGAAGTATCTGTTTTCACACGCCAGAAATAGATGGAATTTTCTTCCAGATATTCGGGAACGTCAAATTCAGTAACAGTCAAAACTTCTTCATACAATAAAGTATCAAAATCTCCAGATTCTGAAACTTGCAAAGTATATTCTGTAGCACCGTCCAATTCTTCCCAAACAAATTTTGGTTTGAGGCTGGCACTATTATCATTTTGAGGTTTATCCAAAGTTACCACATAATTAGTAGTGAAACTCCAAGTCTCGCTCCAAACAGAGTTTTCTGCCATAATATGCCAGTAGTAATCGGTAAAATTGGCTAACTCGGCGTTGTGGGTATAATTAGTGTTTCCGGTAGTTGTTTCAAAGACTACATCGTTGAATTCTTCGTCAGTGGCGCAAACAATAGTATATTGATCAGCACCGACATATTGACTCCAGGTAAATTCTGGTTCCAGAGAATTGACATAGTAGCCATCTCCAGGTGTCTGCAGGTTCAGGCTGGGGCCCTCACCCGTAACAAAGTAGAGAGTGTAGTCACTCAGGTCAGCATCTTCCATCTCTAAGGGGCTAATTACATTGCCTGTAGAATCTGCCATTGTATTGCTATCACTACTATCTTCGGTCAGCCATAAAGCTTTGGAAGAATCGTTGTAATAATAATCATAGAGATATGTATTAACTTCACCATCAGTTACATAGATCTGGTTATCTTCAAAATAGATTTCATGATCTTCCGGTTTTACAGATACATCATGAATCAGCATATCGTGTTTGGTAATTTTCAAAGTCTGCTCTTCTACCAAAACAGGGAGCAACAGATCTCCATCTTCTTGCATTTCATATGTGTCCCAAGTTTCAATCAATAAAACATCAACTCCGTCTAAGGTGACATCATCAGGTTCTACCGGGCTATCTTCCTCGCAGGCTGCAAAAAAGAGCAGACTGGAGAGAAGAGCCAGTATGAAAAAGGTTTTTGATATTTTGTTATTTAGCATTATTAAACTCCTTTTCAATTATTGCTGATCAGCTGCTTCCAGCTCTTCGATTATCTGATTCAGAGTTGTCTTAACCTGATCAGGTTTCATATAAGAAAGCGGGAATCCAAACATATAGCAACTGTTGTTATTAGTTACTTTTCTAATGGCAACGGGTTGTCCGGAATACTTGATATACTCGTCAGAGGTGGGATCAAAAAGACCGTCTCCCGGTTCTTTAGAGCCAAATCTGTAGATCACTTCTGTTCCGGGTAATAAGAGATCTTCGTTGAAATAGGAAAGTGGGCCATAAGCATTGATCTCTACCTGAGCTAAAGGATGCTGATTTACATTTGGATTGAAGCTGGGCAATTCCAATTCGATATCCGACTGCATAGCAGCTTCTTTATGGGCTTTGATGAAATAACTCAATTTCAAAAAAGCATCTTGAGCAGCCGAAGTTCCATCTTCTCTTCTGGGTACCAAGAGTGCATCTTCTTCATAAACTGGGACACCGAAATATCTGGTGATAAGTGGGAATCCATTGGATCGGGAGTCTTCCATGACGATAGTTTTTAGCGTAGAACAACCACTGAGGAGTAAATTACCGCCACTCCGCAGGTAGAGATTCATAGTATCATATTCATAAGCAAATTTATTGGATCTTTTCGGTGTGTCAGAGTGGTAAATCACCAGCTTGTATTTTTGTAGATCTGTGGGTGAAAACACATTGGTAGAGAAGTGCAGCTCAAAGTTAGCAGTAGGCATTTCAGCTCTGTGCAGTACTTCTACCTCACCTGGATAATCTTCCACAAATGTGTTATATAAAGAATCTATCAAAGCAGCTGGGGCTGTTAAATTATCATTTTCATCATCATCGATAATCAAGATACCAGATTTTTCAGCTCGAGGAGTAGGTTCCACGATCTTGAAAATCATCTCAGCCGGAGTTTCATCCGGTACTCCCTGCAGATCGACAGCTCTTACTTCAAATTTGTGGGTGCCCGATCTCAGGCCTGTCAGGGTAACTTTCTCGGCAATATTGGAAGAGATCGGAACTCGCAGCCATTCTTTGCCTGTTTCAGCATCAAGCACATTGTGGTCTGCAGCAGGTAATGGTGCATAATAGAAAGGCTCTCCATCCAAACGCAAATCGTAATATCTTATCTCAGAGAAATATTCGATCCCGGTC
This sequence comes from Cloacimonadales bacterium (SeqCode), assembly GCA_046482725.1. Classification (GTDB taxonomy): domain Bacteria; phylum Cloacimonadota; class Cloacimonadia; order Cloacimonadales; family TCS61; genus DAOWES01. Next base: position 11,729 of record JAWOEN010000067.1, on the reverse strand, counting down.
AATTCATCTTGGACTGCCCCGTCCAATTTGTTATTGGGATTATTACTTTCGAATTGGCCACGATAACCCCATTTCATGTAAATATTGAGATTATTGCTACCAATGAGTGCGTAGTCTCCATCTTTATTGATCCAGAAAGGAGTGGAAAAATGTGTACCTTCAGCAGTTACTGTACTGGGTATAATTGTAGGAATTTGTTCAGCAATATAGGTGGTAAAATGATTATCGCCTAAAGCATAAATTGCATTGGATACAGGATTATCGCTACCATTAAAAATTATAGTATCAGGATAAAAGCCTTCTTTTACGGCAAAGCCAATCTCTTGCTCTTCTGATTCTACTCCAGAAAGATTTACTGCTTTGGCGATGATATAGGTGGAATCCACCGGTGCTCCACTAGCATAAGTATTTAGTTTCAGAGAAGGCTGGGTAAATTCAGTTACCAGAAATCTACCAATATTGGCTTGGTTTTTGGTAGTGTACTCAATATCGGGATAGCCCCCATCACTTTCAGGTATCACTCTTCCCAAAAGGTCACGTTTTTCGAGGCGGAAAGAGAAATAATCAGCTACGTTGCCTACAAAAGGAGTTTCATCAGTTATTGTAAATTGGAAAACTATACCACGTCCGATTTCTTTACCATTGATATCACCTTTGGTAGAGACAATAGAAACGCTTGGGTTGAGTGAATAGGCAGAAAAGTATTTGCTGGCGAAACTAGAAGCCGGGTCAAGCGCATTGCCATTTACATCTACTGCGATACTTTCATTGCCATCGTTATCTTTACATTTTACATCAAATCTGCTGACAACTACAGCACTATCGCCATCGATATTTGCCGGAAAATTGATCACAGAATAGACCTCGTCTGTCCAAATAGATCTTTGCTCTGTTTCTTCTAAGGGAATAGACTCGTCAGCACCACTGTTGTAGTGATAAATCCAGCCATCTTCATCAATAACGTCATGCCCCGGAGTTCCATTGGGGTATGGATTTCCATCTTCATCAACAACTCGATAAGCGTATGAATCAACTACACCATCAGCATCATTTGCTTCCCAGTAAATTCTTTGCTGGAATAATGCAGGATTGTCTGTATCGATCCCGGTTGTATCTACAACGCCTTCATAAGAAGTTATGCGGATTGTAGGTCCAACATTTGGATTCATTTCACCTTTTCTGCCACAGGCTGTAATAGCCAGTGTAATCAGCAGAACTGCAGTTGTTAACAATAAAGCCTTTCTAACTTTAAACATTAAATCCTCCTATATTGTTCAATATTATCACAATGTTTTGCGCTTTATTTACATTTTGTTCTTATTTCGTCAAGAAATTATCTCAGGAAGCATTTTTTATACGCTTTCAGAACATTCGAAAGTAACATCGCTGTCGTCACAGAACCTACTCCACCGGGAACAGGTGTGATCGCCTTACTTTTTTCGAAACAAGCTTCATAATCTACATCTCCGACATAACGATGACCTTTTTCAGCATCTTCTATTTGGTTTACTCCCACATCGATCACAATAGCGCCAGGTTTTATCATATCGCCTTTGACAAATTCTGGCTGACCAATCGCCGCAATCAAAATATCTGCCTGACGAGTATGTTCTGCCAAATCTTGGGTACGGCTATGACAAATGGTGACTGTCGCGTTTCCGGTTTCATCCTTGCGCAGCAGCAGATTCGCCAGCGGTTTTCCCACAATATCACTACGTCCCAACACACAAACATTTTTACCGTTTGTCTCGATCTGATAATATTGCAAAATTTGTAAGACTGCGTTGGGAGTGGAAGGTATAAAGCCATCTCGTGCTAAAACCAGATTTCCCATATTGAGCGGATGAAAACCATCGACATCTTTGTCCGCAGCTATCTTCATCACGATCTGCGATTCGTCTAACTGCGCTGGTAATGGCTTTTGCAACATTATCCCATGCACATCCTGCGCTTGGTTCAAATTCTCGATCTCAGCCAAAATCTCCGCTTGGGAAATATCATCAGCATAGGTTTTGGTGGTAACATTGATGCCCACCTTTTTGCCTTTCTTCTGCAGATTGCTGACATAAAACTCTGAAGCCGGATCTGCTCCGATCAATATAATCACCAATTGAGGCGCGCTCTCGGCTGCCGCAATTTCCTCTTTCAGCTCAGCATAGATCTTTTTTATCAAGGGTTTGGCAATCAATCTTTTTTCAATCATACTTCCTCTTAATCCTAAATATTTCAGTGGCTCGCATCGTCTTATCATCCAATTTTATGCAAACAGCATTTATCTCCAGGCCACCTTCTGCTGGCTCATAACGCTGCGGCATACTACTGAGTATCTTTTCTAAAATTATCTCTTTTTTCACCCCGATCACAGAATCGTGGGGTCCGGTCATTCCTACATCGGTAATGTAGGCTGTGCCACCGGGCAATATCTCTTCATCAGCCGTCTGAATATGCGTGTGGGTACCAACTAAAGCAGTTACTCTACCCTGCAGATAATGAGCTAAGGCACGTTTTTCTGCTGTAGCTTCGGCATGAAAATCCACAAAAATCGCCGCAATATCTGGCGGCAGTTTTTCCAAGATCAGATCACAGGCACGAAAAGGCGAATCTGCCGGTCCCATAAAAGCTTGGCCAATAACGGTGAAGATTGCAATTTTTTTGCCAGCTTCGTTTTCATGCACGAAATATTCATTTCCCACTGCCTGGCTCGACAAATTTATCGGCTTCAATATTCGCTTTTCCGCTTTGATAAAATCCAGTGCTGCTTTTTTATCCCAAAGATGATTGCCACTGGTAAAGAGATCGATTCCGGCTGCGAACAAAGAGTTCGCTGTCTTTTCGGTCATTCCTCTACCCTGAGCGATATTTTCACCATTGGCCAGACAAAGATCTATCGCTAATTCCTGTTTAAGCTCAGGAAGCCGATCGATAATTAATTTTCGACCGGCTTTCCCGAAGATATCTCCGATAAATAAAATATTCATAATTTATTTTGCTACAGCAGTTTGGCGTGTTTCACGAATAACCATCACCTTTATTTGTCCCGGATACTGCATCTCTGCTTCGATCTTGGCTGCGATATCAGAAGCGATAAATGATGACTTATTATCAGAAACTTTGGTAGGATCTACGATAATGCGCAATTCCCGTCCGGCTTGAATAGCAAAAGATTTATTTACGCCTTCGATAGAGTTGGCAATCTCTTCCAATTTCTCCAAACGTTTCATATAGGTTTCCAGCATCTCGCGTCTTGCTCCGGGGCGTGCTCCAGAGATCGCGTCAGCTACTTGAGCCAACACAGCATAGACCGATTGGTATTCTACCTCTTCGTGATGTGCTTCGATCGCATTAACCACGATTTTGGATTCACCATTCTTACGAGCTACATTTGCTCCCAATTTAGCATGAGATCCATCAAATTCATGATCGATCGCTTTGCCCAAATCGTGCAGGAAGCCACAGCGTCTGGCCAGCTCCTGATCCAAGTTCAGCTCAGCTGCTAAAATGCCACAGATCCAAGCTGCTTCGATCGAGTGCTGCAAGATATTTTGTCCGTAACTGGTTCGATATTTGAGGCGACCGATAAGTTTGACAATATTGGGTGAAATATTGTGAATATTGGTTTCCATACATGCTTCCTCACCTACCTTCATCAGAGATTCATCCATCTCTTTGGCAGTTTTGGCAATCACATGCTCTATGCGACCAGGGTGTATCCGCCCATCAGAGATAAGTTTTTCCAAAGATAATCTGGCAACTTCACGTCTGACCGGATCAAATCCGGAAAGCACAACAGCTTCGGGTGTATCATCAATAATTAGATCAATCCCGGAAGCTTTTTCGAAAGCTCTGATATTTCTACCTTCGCGACCGATAATGCGACCTTTCATCTCATCATCAGGCAGCGAAACAACTGAAACAGTCGTCTCCGAAACATAGTCTACGGCAATGCGTTGCACAGCTGTAGAGATGATTCCGGCAGCCAAATTATTGGCTTCCAGTTTGGTTTGCTCAGCTATTTTTCGCAGATCTTTAGCGGCTTGTTGACGCGCTTTGTTCTTGAGGTTGTTCTTCAAGATCTCGACAGCTTCTTCACGCGATAGACGGGCAATCTCAGATAATTTGCGATTCTGCTCGTCCAAAATATCTTCCAGCTCTCGCTCTTTGATCTGATTTTTTTCTTTCAGATCCGAAACACGTCGTTCGAAGTCGCTCAATTTCTTTTCGCGATTGTCAAGGTTGTCGGTGCGGTTATCGAGTTTGTTTACCCTGTCGTTATAATCTTTTTCCAGGGAGTGTAATTCTTTCTTTCTAGCTTTGATTTCATTTTCATAGTTTTCCTGAATTTTAAACCAATCTTCTTTGGCTTTCAGGACAACTGTTTTTTTCTCATTTTCAGCATCTATTTTCGCATCTTCGATAATTTTTTTAGCCAATTCTTCAGCTAAAAGAATATTTTTGCGATTTAGATTTTTTTTGATCACCACAATAGCTATTGCAGCAATACAAGCAACGGCCAAGCCGATGATAAAGGCCCATATCGGATTCATATTATCCTCTCTTATTTATTTAACCCGCGATACCGTGTACCTTTTGTCTCGAACCCTTGTAAAGGTGGACGCCGCACTAATTTCTATATTGCAGACCCGAATCGTGTCCGGTTTGTGCGCCACAGATAGCTTGGCTTCCTTTTCGAAATTAGTTCTAGTACAAATAAAATATCACGCATATCGCAGGCATTATTTGCTTTTCAAAAATCTATATATCTATTTCCAGATCATCCAATAGATGATCAATTTCTTCTGTCTCTTTTTTCAGGTTGGAAGAACTATCTTTTTCCGAAAAATACTTTTCGGTCAACTGCAGACAATAAAAAACCAACAATTTGGTGCGATCTACAGTTTTCACATCTTGTCGCAGCGCTTCCAGTTCTTGTTTCAAATGCGAGGCCAATTGCTTGAAATGAGCAGGATCATCAGTTTTGAAGTGATAAATACTACCTAATATTTCTACCTCTACAGTTTGCATTATCTTTACCGTTTCTTTAGTAATCTGTCAGCTGACCCAAAACGTCATCAAGCTGTTCCAGAGCGTTCTTAGTTTTAGTTTCGTAGCCGGCAACTTTATCGTTCAATCTGGAATTATCTTCCATCAACATTTCGATCTCTTCATTCTTCTCGGAAAGCGTATGCTTCAGATCATCTATTTGCTGCATCGCTGTGGCATGTGCTTGCTCGATCTGCTGAGTTTTCTCAGTCAGTTTTTCTTTTTCAATACTCAGCACATTATACTTCTGTTTTAAGATTTTATAACTATTTACCAGCTTCTGAATCTTATCATTCAAACTCATTCTATTTTGATCTTCCATTCTATTTACCTCATCTCAATTTGATATTCTTTTTCTAAGCGTTTTATAGCTTTTTGAACGATTTTATTTGTATATTCATCCGTCAAGGTTTTTGTATCAGAGACAAACACAATGCTGAAAGTAAGACTCCTAAAGCCCTCTTTCACATTTTCTCCCGTATACTCATCAAACAAAACCACATCATCAATTATTTTGCGATTTGCCTGAAATATCTGCTCGGTTATCTCTTTCACAGAATGCTGCTTACTCACCAAAAATGACAAATCCCTGAGCACCGGTGGAAATTTGGGTATAGCAGAAAATATCGGTTCTTGCTTCAATTGAAGCTGATAAATTTCCTCAAATTTCAGATCGAAAAGATAGAGAGTTTGTGTGATGCCAAAATCCTCGGCAATCTTGGGATCTAGCTTACCAAAGCTGCCTAAAAAATGTTTTTTATAATAAATATCGGCGGTTTGTCCTCTTTGATAAAAAGCTTCAGTGCCAGGCTTGAACAGAGGCTGCTTGAGGCCAAGAAATTCCAACAGCTCTTCTATGATCCCTTTCAGATCAAAAAAGCCTACTTTCTGCTGCGTTCCTTGCCAAAAAACAGGATTCAGGGCGCCACTCATCAAACCGCAAACCTGCAATTTTTCATCAGCCAGTTTCTCATCTTGACGCCGAAAAACTTTGGCCATTTCGAAAGTTTGGAGATCCTTTATGCCATGATCAATATTGTACTGAGCATTTTTTAATAACTGCGGAATCAGGCTGGAGCGCAAGATGGAAAAGCGTGCTCCCAGCGGATTTTTCAAGCTAGCAAAATCTCGTCTATCATCATGAAGAGGAATCTGCAAAATATCTAAGTCTTCCGGATCACCGAAGCTCCAATTAACCAGCTCGGAAAAACCGAATGAGACAAGTAAGTCTTGAAATCCACGTCGAGTATAAAAATATGGGCGATCCATGACATTTTGTGCTTTGAGAACTGTTTTGACATTATTGTAGCCGTGCAAGCGAATAATCTCTTCGATCAGGTCTATCTCTCGGCTCAGATCTTTGCGATTAGCCGGAATCGAGAAAGTCAGCAGATCTTCTTGCTCGGCAATTTTTTGCAACCCCAATGCCTCCAGATAGGCTGTTATCTGCGGTTTATCAACCTGGATTGCCAAGATTTTGCGAGCTCGAGAAGGGCGAATGCTTACTTCTGCCAATGCTTGGGGATTGGGATATGAATCCCATTTGCCTGCTACCAATTCTCCTCCGGCAATCTCCAAAATCAGTTCAATCGCTCTCTGGCTGATAATTTCAGCAGTTTCATCTGCCATGTCGCGTTCAAAACGATAAGCTGAATCTGTAAAAATTTTCAAGCGCCCGGAAGTTTTTCTGATATTGGAATAGAGAAAATTTGCTGCTTCCAAAACGATATTGCAAGTTTTTTCAGTAATCCCGGAATCAGCGCCACCGATAATGCCAGCCAAAGCGACTGGTTTCTCAGCATCGGCAATCACAAGGTCATTTGCCTCAAGCTGATAATTATTGCCATCCAAAGCTAAAAATTCTTCCTTCTCAGCTGCTCGGCGCACCACGATTTTTTTTCCGGTCAGGTTATCATAATCAAAAGCGTGTAGTGGGTGACCATACTCATGCATCACAAAATTGGTGATATCAACTACATTGTTGATTGGTCTCAAGCCCACAGCGAGCAATCTTTTCTTCAGCCACTGCGGCGATTCGGCGATTTTGACATTTTTTACCATACGCGCTACATAGCGTGTACAAAGATCTTCAGCCTGGTTTTCCAGCTGCAGCTCTTGGTATATATCAGAGTTTCCGGCTGCTAATTTGGGCTGTGGTAGTTTTGTGGGGAGCTGCAGCAGTGCGGACAAATCTTTGGCCACTCCGATCATACCCAACAAGTCAGGTCGATTGGGAGTAATCTCGACTTCAAAGCAGATATCACTCATATCCAGCCAAGTGGCAAAATCGATTCCCAAAGTCGCATCTTCTGGCAAGACCATTATTCCGTCATGATTTTCCGAGATTCCCAGCTCTTTTTCCGAGCAGATCATCCCATAAGAATATTCACCGCGCAATTTAGCTTTTTTTATCTGAAAATCTCCCAAATCTGCGCCGACGGGAGCGAAAACTATCATCTGCCCTGCCGCACAATTGGGTGCTCCGCAGACAACCTGAACTGTCTCATTGCCATCATTCACCTGACAAACAGATAATTTATCAGCATTGGGATGAGGCTTTTTTTCTTCGATTCGGGCAACCTTGAACTGAGCAAGCTCAGCTCCGATTTTTTCGACTGCTTCTACCTCGATGCCAGCAAAAGTAAGTTTCTCTTCCAATTCTTCTGAGGCTAGGGTAAGATCTATGTATTCTTTCAACCATTTATAGCTTATTTTCATTTTCCAAACCTATAATCTCTACTCTTATTTAACTAAATTGCTTTAAAAATCTCAAATCATTTTCAAATAGTAATCTCATATCCGGAATCTTATACTTTAGCATTGCGACGCGATCTATTCCCAAACCAAAAGCATAGCCGGTATATTTTTCGGAATCTATTCCCAATTCATCCAAAACGTTGGGATCTACCATGCCAGCTCCGCCCATCTCCAGCCAACCTTGGTTTTTACATACATTACAACCTTGGCCACCGCAATTGACGCAAACAATATCGATCTCGGCACTGGGTTCGGTAAAGGGGAAAAAATGTGGTCTGATGCGGGATTCTATTTTGTCGCCAAACATCTTCTTTACGAAAATATTCAGAATGTCTTTTAGATCAGCAAAGGTAACGCCTTCATCTACCACCAGCGCTTCCATCTGATGAAAAGCCGGTGAATGGGAAGCATCGTTATCATTGCGATAGCATCTGCCAGGAGCTATAATTCTGATGGGAGGTTTATGGTTTTCCATAGTTCTAATCTGCACGGTAGAAGTTTGGGTGCGCAACAGCACATCATCTTCCAGATAGAAAGTATCGGAAAGATCTCGGGCTGGATGATCTTGGGGTGTATTTAGGGCATCAAAATTGTGAAATTCGTCTTCCACATCATAGCCTTCAGCCACTTCAAACCCCATACTGATAAAATTGTCTTCGATCTCTCGCCAAACTTTGGTGATCGGATGCAGAGAACCCTGCGGGCGCCTGCGTCCCGGCATAGTTATATCCAAAGATTCTGCGGCCAAAGTTTTCTGATACTCAGCATTTTTGATCTGCTGCTCTCGAGTATTGATGATCTCGGCCAATTCGCTCTTGGCCTGATTGAGGATCTGCCCAAAAGCAGGACGCTCTGCTTGCGGCAAAGTGCCGATCTTTTTCATAAAATTGTTCAAGACACTTTTTTTTCCTACAAAGCGCGATTTCAATTGCATCAAATCGTGATGAGTCTGAACTTCCAAAATCTCTTTTCTGGCGATATCAAGTGTTTTTTGCAGTTCTTTTTTCACAGTAACTATTCCTTATAATATCGATAAAATTATCTTCCTATAAAAAAACTCCCGGAGGCAAGCTCCGGGTGAAGTTTTTTTCATAAATTTGCTTAAAGATTTTCTTTGGCTAATTCACAGTATTTGCCAAAAGCTGCATCATCATGCATGGCAAGATGAGCCAATACTTTGCGATCTACAGTTACATTAGCTTTTTTCAATCCGCCAATCAGAGTGCTGTATTTCAGATCGTGCAATCTGGCTGCAGCATTTATTCTGATAATCCATAATTTACGGATCTCTCTCTTTTTGGTCTTTCTATCGCGATAGGCGTACAACCAACCTTTTTCAACTGCTTGTCTGGCTGTTCTGTAGAGTTTGCTTCTTCCACCGCGGTAACCTTTGGCAGCTTTTAGATATTTCTTCTTCCTTGCATTATGTGCAACATTATTTACTGAACGTGGCATTTATATTCTCCTTTAAAATATTTTCTTAGATACCCAACATGCGCTTCATTCGAGGTGCATCAGCTTTTCCAACAATGCCGGCTTGTCTCAGATTTCTTTTACGCTTGGTTGTTTTCTTGGTGAGAATGTGGCCTTTGTAAGCTTTCGATCTTTTCAGCTTACCAGATCCGGTTACTTTGAATCTTTTGGCAACAGCTCTACGTGTTTTTAATTTTGGCATACTTCCTCCTAGGACACTATTTATCTTTTTTGTTCTACTTATTCTTGCTTGTCGTCTTCTTCCGCTTCTCTTTCAGCAGGATCTACCCAGGTCTCCAGAATCGTATCAATCTCTTTGCGAGGAGAGATGATTGTGAAAACAGTTCTGCCTTCATTGCGGGGCTTCACATCCACCACAATAAGCTCGGCAAGCTCTTTCAAAAGCCTTTCCAATAAAGCTATTCCAATCTCTTTATGAGCTAATTGACGACCTCTGAAACGTACTGTAAGCTTCACCTTGTCGTGCTGAGACAAAAACTTGATGGCATGATCCTTCTTGAAATTATAATCATGCTCTTCAGTATTAGGACCAAATTTCACCTCTTTCGTCTGCACTACATGCTGATTTTTTCGAGATTCTCTTAAACTTTTGGTCTTCTGATAATAATACTGACCAAAATCGAGTATTTTACACACTGGGGGATTAGCATTGGGAGATACTTCCACCAAATCCAATCCAGCCTTTTCCGCGTGCACAAGTGCTTCAGCTAATGAAACAATTCCTACCTGATCGCCATTTTCTCCGATCAAACGAACTCGCTGAGTTCTGATTTGCCGATTGATTCTTTCCTTTGGTACTTCAGGTTTCTTCTTTGATTTTCCTCTTCCTCTCCAGCTCAAGTAGCCTCCTTGTTTGAGCATAAAAAAAAAGCGGGTGAGATTTCACCCGCTTTCGCATTATCATTTACAGAATCTTGCTGTTTTTTTCTGCTTTGCATTTTTTTTCGGCAGAAAACAATGATTCCTTTCGACTATATTATCAACCTTATCAAGTATTTTGCAAGCTTGGAAAAGCTCAGCAAAAACCGCAAGGTAGAAGCGGGTAGCTTCTTTTTTCTCATCAATTTACATTCAAGTAGTTGTTAAAAAAATCTACCACCCTACCAAGTCAAGTTTTTTTGTTTCCGACTAAATTTCTCCATTTTCCCCAAAAAAAATATCTGCCCGTAAATTGACCTTGTTTGAGCAAATACTAACTCATCTATACAGCTCTATTCGCCTGCCATCAACACCTCTTGCAAGGTTTGACAACTCAATATTTTTATAGTAAACGTGGTTCACAAAAACGCCCCTTTCTGTATAATAAATTCCACTCTCCAAAAATCTTGCTTGACATTATAATACCTATTCAATCTATCTCGTCATCAAGGTCAAACTGACCAAAAACAACAGAAAAAAAGGAGATTATTATGAAAAACTCAAAAGGACTCGTTTTACTAATTCTCGTGATTGCTGTAGCTTTCACTTCACTCAATGTTATCGCCATCGCTGCTGCCAGCGGCAACGCTATTTCCCAAACAGAATGTACTGCTCAAGGTGATTTTACACCGGCTGCTTTTTCCAACCAATTGGCTCAGGAAACTGTAGAAACTGATCTCTATGCAATTCAAGGCGACATCAAGCCCGCACCTTGGAGCGATTTCTATCCGGTTGATAAAAAAGATACTGATGATAGCGAAGACTAAAACTACCTTAAGGTAATATATGATTGATTTTTTAAGTATCTATGGCTCCGCAATCTTAAGGATCTTAAATCTCATTTTATGGACATTTTGGTTTATCAAATTAAACTTAAAAAGTTACAACAAAATGACAGTACAGTTTTTTTTAGGATTCAACCTAATAAACATTATTTGGAATTCAGCAATGTTACTTACTCGTAATCATCCAAAGGTTTATATTGCTTTTTGGATAATCATAGTAATTTTTGAGATTTTAATGATTTTATCTGTTCTGTTTAAGATCAAAAATCTTCATAAAAAATTCCATGACTACTATATTCTGATTATTGCTATTTTATCTATTCCGGTAATTTTGGCTGGGATTATAGCAGTAATACGTTGGGATTATAAACCGATAAACTTGGTAGATTTCAATTTTCAGATAATCCTAATGGTAGGCTCCATTTGGGTATTAAAGAACATCTTATCACAAGAAGATTTTCTTCAAAACATCGAAGCATTCTTTATTTTTTCTGGAATGGTTATGCTTTTTGCCATTCATATAATTGCCAGCAATAGCCAGCTTTTTGGATTTTTGAAAAATTGGAAATTTGGTCACATTGCCACCATCGTTAGCCAGATTTTTTGGCTAGGAGGAGTATTTACTTCATGGAAAATCAGATCGAAATATTTGTCATAATCTCTTCAGCCTTTTTAGGGATTTTCATCTTGCTTACGGTTTATCTGGTGATTAAACTCAAGATCAATGATATGCTG
>JAWOEN010000112.1:0-13924 GCA_046482725.1 Cloacimonadales bacterium (SeqCode) | reverse complement strand
TATCAGCATAACCGGCAGAATCGTTAACAATCCCAAAAATATTTTAGCACGGATTGGAACCTCCTATCAAGATCTTTTGGAATGTGCCGGCGGTACTAGCGAGGAGATTGGCAAGGTAATCTCAGGCGGACCGATGATGGGATTTGCTATACCTGATTTGGATACTCCCATGGCAAAAACCAGTTCTGGAGTTTTGTTCTTTTCAGCCAAAGAAGCCCAGAAACAAAGCGAGGATGTCTGCTTACGCTGTGGCAGATGTGTGGATGTATGCCCGATGAATCTGGCTCCCAGCCTGATCGTCAACAATGTAAAATATGACGATATCGCTAGTGTAGAAAAATATGGAGTGATGGATTGTATCAAGTGTGGTAGCTGTGCTTATGTGTGCCCCTCGCATATCAAGCTCATTCAGTGGATAGATATTGGCAAGCTGAAAGTTTCAGCCAAAAACAGAAAGAAGTAGTGATACTATCCCACTCATAATTGGGAAAAAGATAATTTTAGATATATGATAAATGGAGGAGATATGAATAAAATTTATGCTGTATCAGCAGCACCGCATTTGAAGCAGAAGATTTCGATATCGTCTGTGATGTGGCAAGTGGTTATTGCTCTGATACCTGCTCTGGCTGTAGCTGTGTATTTTTTCGGAATCAAAGCTTTGCTCTTGCCACTCTATGGTGTGACAGCAGCTGTGATAACAGAAGCTATGATTCAGAAATTTCGCGGTGTGCCGGTTACGGTCAAAGATGGCAGTGCAGTTGTTACTGGTCTTTTAGTAGCTTTTAATATCAACGTGGCAGCACCTTGGTGGATTCCTGTGGTAGGAGCCATCTTTGCTATTGCCATCGGTAAACAGGTTTTTGGCGGTTTGGGTTTTAATATTTTCAATCCGGCTCTATTGGCCCGAGCTTTTCTGACTGCCAGTTGGCCTACTATTATGACCTCAGGCTGGAGTGCTACCAAATGGGAATCGATCAGTGGAATCACCAATTTTGCCAGTCTTTCCAGCAAAGCCCAAGATCTGATAACATCTGCTACTCCGCTGGGTGTAGCCAAAAGTATCAGAGATGTCGATTTATTGGGAGCGGCAGATACTACTATTGTGCTGAACAAATTGGCAGAACTTGCCACTCTGAAAAATCTGTTTTGGGGTAATATTGGCGGCTGTATCGGTGAAATATCTGTAGCTGCACTTTTGATAGGCGCTGCTTTTTTGGCATACAAACATATTATTGAATGGCGCATTCCTGTTAGTTATATCGGTACAGTATTCATACTCACTTATATCTTTGGAGGAACAGATGGCCTCTTTTCTGCCTCTATCTTGTTACCGTTTTTTCATATATTGGCCGGTGGCTTGATTTTGGGTGCTTTTTTTATGGCAACTGATATGGTTACTTCGCCGGTTACCCAAAGAGGTCGAATAATTTTTGGAATCGGCTGCGGAGTTTTGACTGTGGTTATTCGTTTGGTTGGTGGCTATCCTGAAGGTGTATCTTATTCGATTTTGTTAATGAATATCGTAGTACCACTGATAGATCGCTATACTGCTCCCAAACCTTTTGGGGAGGTGAAAAAATGAAATATTATCTTAGATTAGGCTTTGTCTTGCTGATTATTGCAGCCGTTGCCAGCGGTATCTTGGCTTACATCAATAGTGTCACTTTACCGATTATCAACAATAGTGAAAAGAAAGCGCAGCAAGAAGCTAGGAAAAATGTTTTATCCTCGGCCAATTTTTTCGAAAAAGATTCGATCAGAGTGGAGCAGGCTCAGGAAAATGACCCGCTGAAAATCCAAGCAGAGAGCGCCGAAAACTGGTTTGAGTTTTATCGAGGTTTCGATGCTGAGAAAAATCTGATCGGTTATACTTTCCAAGCTGCAAAATATGGCTATAGCAGTGATTTGAAAACAATGGTTGGCTTGGATAATAATCTAAAAATCGTGCAGATTCAGATTGTTTCCCAAGCAGAAACTCCCGGATTGGGAGCAAAGTGTACCGAAACAAGTTTTGCCCAAATGTTTAGTGGATTGAGTCGCGATGAGCTGAAAGTGGACAAAGATGGTGGAGAGATTACCAGTATTACCGGAGCTACCATTACGACCCGAGCTATTACGGTTTCGATCGCTGAGGCTATTGGCATATTGGCAGAAAATTTAGAAGCAGGAGGTCAAGATGAATAATATGAAAGAATTTAGCAAAGGATTAATCAAAGAAAATCCTGTATTTGTCATGGCCTTGGGCTTGTGTCCTACTTTGGGTGTAACATCTTCCGTGATTAATGGCATCGGAATGGGCTTGGCTTCCACCTTTGTGCTGGTGATGGCAAATATCATCATCTCCTTGATCAAAGATTTTATTCCGACCAAGGTAAGGATCCCGGCTTATATCGTCGTCATCGCCTCTTTTGTGACGATTGTGGATATGGTGATGCACGCTTATCTACCGGCTTTGTACAAAAGTTTGGGATTATTCATACCTTTGATAGTGGTTAACTGTATAATTTTGGGTCGAGCTGAAGCTTTTGCCGGCAAGAATAAAATCATACCTTCCATCTTTGATGGATTTGGTATGGGAATGGGTTTTACCCTGGCCCTAATAATCATTGCAGCAGTGAGAGAAATTCTGGGAAATGGCTCCCTGCTGGGATTCAATTTGCTTCCGACTAGCTATCAACCGATGTTGGCAGCTATCCTAGCCCCCGGTGCTTTCTTGGTAATGGGCCTCTTGATGGGCTTGATTAATCTGATGAGAAAAAGATAGGAGATATAGATGGATTTAGCAGTTAGAATATTTTCTATGGCTATTGCAGCCATATTTGTCCAAAACTTTATATTAGCCAGATTCTTGGGTTTATGCCCCTATATCGGAGTCTCCAAGAAATTGGATTCTGCTTTGGGTATGGGAATGGCAGTTATTTTTGTGATGACTTTGGCTTCTACCTTTACCTGGTTGATTCAGAGATTTTTACTGATTCCCTTAAATTTGCAGTTTTTGCAAACGATCGCTTTCATTTTGACGATTGCCTCTTTGGTGCAGTTTGTCGAGATGGTGATCCAAAAAACAGCACCCTCACTCTATAAATCTTTGGGTGTGTTTTTACCCCTAATTACCACAAATTGTGCTGTTTTGGGAGTAGCAATTCTCAATATTCAGGAAGGGTATACTTTTATTGGTGCGATTTTGAATGGTCTTTTTGCCGGTATCGGTTTTACCTTGGTCCTGATCTTGATGGCAGGAATACGAGAGCGCATGGAAAAAGCAGAAGTACCCCAAACGATGCAAGGTATGCCGCTGGCAATGATTATTGCTGGTGGAATGGCTCTGGCCTTTTTGGGTTTTTCCGGATTACAATTCTAGGAGGATGAGGTGATAATAATTTATTCAATAGTAACTCTTGGAGCTTTAGGTCTGGTTTACGGTTTGGTTTTGGCTTTCGCTTCCAAAAAATTTCACGTGGAGATCGATCCCAAAATCGAAAAGATAATTGAGATTTTACCCAGTGCAAATTGTGGAGCTTGCGGTTTTGCCGGCTGTGCAGCTTATGCAGAAGCTGTGGTGGAAAATGATGAAGACATCACAAAATGCGCTCCGGGTGGAGAAGCTGTGATCGAGGAGATCGCCAATATTTTGGGCAAGGAAGCGACTGCGGTGGATAGAAAAATTGCCGTTATTCATTGTCAGAGTGGCGGAAATGAAAACACCAAATTACGCTACCAATATCAAGGCATTGCTACTTGTAAAGCTGCAGTAATGGTTTCTGGCGGACCCAATATGTGCGCTTATGGATGCGTCTCGCAAAATGATTGCGTAGCAGCCTGCAATTTTGACGCTTTGCATGTGGATGAAAATGGTATGCGCGTGGTTGATAAAGATAAATGTACGGGTTGTGGAGCTTGCGCAATTGCTTGTCCCCGTGATCTGATCGATATGGTTTCCATAAAAAAACGCGTCCATGTGCTTTGTAAATCTGAAGATAAAGGTGCAGTCGCTCGCAAAGTTTGTGGCAATAATACCGCCTGCATCGGCTGTATGCTCTGTGTGAAAAAGTGCAAGTTTGATGCGATCAAAGTGGAGAACAATTTGGCAACAATTGATTATGATAAATGCGTGAATTGTGGCATGTGTGCTGATGTCTGCCCGACTGGAGCTATCTACGATCCGCTGAAAGAAACTAGAGCTCAAAAGAGAGCAGAAGCCAAAAAGAAAGCTGAAGCGATCAAAAAGGCTAAAGCCGAAGCAGCTGAAGCGGAAAAGAAATAGATATTGACCTTAAAAGAAGCAGCCCTGGATTAATTCAAGGCTGCTTCTTTTTGCGAAAACTTATTTGAAACTGATCCCATCTTTGGGGCATTTTTCTATACAATTGCCACAATAGATACAGTTGGGATCTGATACCTGACTCATTTTGATGATTTTGATATTCATGGGGCAAGCTTTATCGCAAAGTGTGCAAGAGATGCACTCTGCCAATTCCACTCGGATAACTTTGCGTTTGAGATGCAAAATTTTCCCCAGATAGATGAACAGATTCATAAAAGCAGCATAAGGACAAAGATAGCGGCACCAGAAACGCTCAATGAAAAATCCGCCAACCACAATTATCAGCAAGACCAATCCGCCCCCCAGCGTAATCTGAGCAGGGAAGGAAAGCGCCAAAACCGGGCAAAAATCCATATATTTGTAGGCCAATAAACTCCCGGCCAGCCCCAGCGTAGCAAAGAAGATCAGATATTTTAGAAGTTTCAGGAAAAGTTCTAATTTAGGCGGAATCGAGATTTTCTTTTTTCTCCTATTCAAAGTAAATAGGCGCTCTTGCAAAGTGCCCCAAAAGCAAATATAACCGCAAAATTTTCTACCCCAAAAGATAGAAAGCACTACTATCAATAAACCTAAGCTTATCATGGGTAGATATGCTACATAGCCTGCGGGCAGCATTGCACCGAAGCAGACGCTGGCATAAGGACAAAACTGATGTGAGGTGGGAACTTTGCCGATCCAGATAAAGATCAGGGCTAAAAGCCAGATTCCGAAAAAGGCATTTTGAATTATTTTCCGCTTATTTTTCATAAATTTTTTCTCCTGAATCTAAGCTGAAAAATAACTATTTTGCGTCAAGTAAGAAGGTGAAAATAACAAGCAGAAATTTGAAATCAGGTCTTTTTTAAAATTGTCTTAGGGCAGGTAAATATTCTTACCATACATTCTGATAAGCAGAGAATAGGGGGAAGCATGATGCTGATAAGCTTGTTTGATTTGAAGCCGTTTCATCACAACATTTATCAGTTATTTACTCCAATGATCATAAAAGACTATTTCCCGATACGATTTGCGTTTCGGTAAGTCTTGGGAATCTTTGGCATAGCCGAGCGGCATCAGAAAGAGGCATTTTAGATCGTAAGGCAAATTTAGGGCTGTCGAAGCTTGCAATGTATCTAGATTTCCTACCCAGCAAGCATCCAAGCCATGATTGATTGCTGCTAAAACAATATGTTCTCCGGGGATGAGAGGATTACTGCTTTCCCAGAACGAATCAAGTTTCTGGTACTCTTCATATTCGCCATAATAGGCGCAAAGATCTTTACCAAAGCGGATCTTGTGCTCGCTGGAAACCTGATCTTGGGGCAGGTAACTGCAGTAGGCGATTATGACCGGAGCAGTGGCTATCCAATCTTGACCACCGGCAGAATCGGCTAATTTCTGCTTGAGCTCAGCATCTTTGATTACCCCAAAATACCAGTGTTGATCAATCTGCTGCGAGTGCACCAAATGACCTGCTTCTAGGATTTCATGAAGAACTTCATCGGGAATTGGTTGGCTTGTGAAACGAGAAATTTTTTTCCGATTTTTGATTACATCTAGAAATTCCATATCAACCTCCTAGGTCAGAAATGCGTTTAAATTACATTAAAGAAAATAGCAGGTATCACTTTTTTGGCAAGTAAAACCAGATAAATTATCTTACATTTGGCAAACTTGCTTCAGATAGTTCACCGCTTGCAAGATATCAGTCTTGCTGGTTTGGCGTCCGGTAGAAAAGCGGATTGTCTTTCGGGCCAAATCAGGATCTGCCCTCAGCGCTGCCAAAACCGGAGAGATCTCGGCCGAAGCAGAATGACAAGCTGAGCCGGCTGAAGCAGCTACATAGACAAAATATTCCATTAGTTTGTAATAATCTAGTTGTGGTAGACTGATATTGAGCGTGTTGGGCAGGCGAAATTTTTGCGAGCCGTTGATCTGGGCTCCGGGGAAAGCTCGGCAGAGCTCTTTCTGCAGTAAGTCGCGGGTCGCTTGCAGCTGCTGGAAATTTTTCTCTAGGTCGCGGCTGGCAATTTCAGCAGCTTGACCCAAACCTACTATCTCCAAGACATTTTCCGTACCGGCGCGTAAATTATTTTCATGAGCGGCTCCGTGCATAAATTTTTCTAGGCGAACGCCAGCTCGGATATAAAGTGCACCTACGCCTTTGGGAGCATATAGCTTGTGCCCGGCTACAGTCAGCAGATCTACTTGCAGCTCTTCTACATTTACAGGGATTTTACCCAAACTTTGAGCCGCATCTGTGTGAAAGACTATTTTATTTTCGCGGGCAATTTTTGCGATTTCAGCGATCGGTTGGATTGTGCCAATTTCATTGTTGGCCTGCATGATGGTGATAAGGATAGTCTCTGGGCAGATCGCAGCGCGCAATTCATCCAAGTCGATCAAACCATCCGAATCTACTTGCAAAAATGTGATACGGAAACCATGCTGCTTTTCTAAGTAACGGCAAACTTCCAAGACAGCCGGATGCTCTATCGAGCAAGTGATAATATGCTTTCCACGCTGCTGGTTTTCAAAAGCAATTCCCTTGATCGCCTGATTATTTGCTTCAGTGCCACCACTGGTAAAAATAATATTTTCGGCTTTGGTTCCCAAAAGCGCTGCAACTTGCCGGCGCGCTTTGTTTACCGCTTGTTTGGCGCTGATGCCATATTCATGAGCGCTGGAGGGATTGCCAAAATATTCGGTCAGATAGGGTCGCATTTCTGCTATCACTTCAGGCGCTAAAGGTGTAGTCGCATTATAATCCAGATAGATCGCTTTTTTCATATTTTCCTTCTTTTTACTAGAAATTTGACTTTATTTTTGGTGATCCGGTTTTTGTGTCAAATTACTTTTCTGCAGTAGATAAATCGATAGTTTTTAAGAACTTAATATAAATAATGATAGACAATAACTCTGTGGATATATTTTTGACATATAAAAAAAAATATTACTCGGGAGTGATGAATGGAAAAAGAAAAATTAGTTAACTCGGAAGAATTAAAAGAAGAAACAGTTCAAACTGAAGCAGTGGAAACTGAAGAAGTAAAGCCAACTGTTGCAGACGAAAATGTAGAAGTGAAAGAAGATGAAGCAGAAGAATCTGTAGCAGCTGTTAGTGATGAGTCAGAAGAGGCTGAAGAGACTGAAGAGACTGAAGAGTCTGTAAAGTCTGAAGAGTCTAAAGAATCTGATGAGAATTCAGATTTTGAGCAGATGCTGGAAGATTCTCTGGTAAATATACAAAAGATTAACGTCGGCGACAAAGTCGAAGGCGATATCATAAATATCACAGATTCACTTATTTTTGTTTCTCTGGGTGGTAAGCGCGATGCTTATGCAGAAAAAAATGATTATACAAACAAAGATGGTGAATTGGCGCTGGAAGTTGGTGGCAAAATCGAAGGTTATGTAGTGAAAGCTTCTGAAGCAGAAACTGTGATTTCCAAGAGCTTGGTATCTGTCAACAAGCGTGTTTTGGAAGAAGCTTTTGAAGAGAGCATTCCGGTGCAAGGTAAAGTTTCATCGATGATCAAGGGTGGATTTAATATTGATATCAATGGCGTAAGAGCTTTTTGTCCGCTTTCACAGATCGATCTGGGAGTGGTTTCTGAGACCAAAAAATATATCGGTTCTACCTATGATTTCAAAGTGATAGATTTCCAACAAAATGGACGCAATATTGTAGTATCTCGTCGTAAGATCTTGGAAGCTCTGAGAGATGAGCAGAAGAAAGTGACCTTGGCCAAACTGGAAGAGGGCAGCACAGTAACCGGTACAGTCAGCAGACTTACCAATTTTGGTGCTTTCATCGACCTGGGTGGCATCGATGGTTTATTGCATATCTCAGAATTTTCTTGGAACAGAATAGAATCTCCCAACGAACTTCTCAATATAGGCGATGAAGTAGAAACCAAAGTTCTCAAGATCAAAGGCAATAAAATTTCTCTGAGTTTGAAAGCTCTGCAGGAAAATCCTTTCGATCTGGCGATCAAAGAGATAAACGAAGGTGATGTAGTTAGTTGCCGCGTACTCAGGAATTTAGCTTTTGGTTCTTTCGTAGAGATCGTTCCGGGAGTAGAAGGATTGATTCCAATCTCTGAAATGTCTCGTGGCCGCCGCATCAACAATCCCTCTGAAATCGTAACAGAAGGCGAAATGGTTGAAGCTCAGATTTTGAAAATCAAGCCCAATGCCAGAAAGATTAGTCTTTCGCTGAAAGCTCTGCAACCGGATCCTTGGGATTCAGTTTGTGAAGCAATCAATGATGGTGACATTATCCGCGGTAAGATCGAAAGTATTGCCAGCTTTGGCGTCTTTATCAACGTCGCAGATGGTGTTTCAGGATTATTGCCCAATGTGAAGATGAAGCCGGTCAAGTTGGAATTGAGCAAAGAAAATATTGGTGAAGATATCGAAGTGCGCGTAGCCAAAGTAGATCGGGCAGCCAAGCGTATATCTTTGGAACCCGCTGATTTACCGGAAGGCGCTGTCAAAAGTGTTCAGCCCAGATCAGATTGGCGTGAGTATAAGAAAGAAAAATCTCAGGAAGTAGAAGCAGATAATCCATTTGCAGATTTATAGAACTGAGAGATAGATATAAGCAAAGGCAGCTTTCTGATGAAAGCTGCCTTTTTGTATTAAACAAAAAAAATCTTAGTCTTGAGGCGTTTGCCAGCTGATTATGCTGCCGGCATAAAAAGGTTGGATCATTTTGGAGGGAAGCTGCAAAACAAGAGCACCATTTTTGTTGATGCCTTTACAAATGCCCTGATAATGATCAAAACCGGAATCCAAAACAACTTCTTTGCCCGCCAGAAAAGAGTATTGATTGTAATATTGTTGATCCAAGCCATGCTCGATATAATCGGGGAAATCTTGCATAAAATGATCAAAAATTTTATCGATCAATTTCTGGTTATCGATCTGGAAATGCAGACAACAGAGTAGGGAAGTGGCAGTAGCTTGCAGTTCAGCGGGAAATTCGTCAATATTGGTGTTGAGCCCGATTCCGATCGAGTGATAGCGCTGCCGAGGTTGATGCACTGTCAAGATGCCGCCCAGCTTCAGGTTATCCAAATAAATATCGTTGGGCCATTTGATATGCAGATCATTTTTTAGATAGGGAAAAGAATCTAGCAGCGCTTTGTGGATGCAAATTCCCACAAAGAGAGTTAAGGATGGCTCTACGATCAAACCATAAAGATTGGCCGACATATAGATGCCACCATCCGGTGAAAACCAGCTCTTTTTATTTCTACCATGGCCTGCCATCTGTTCATCGGAGATTACCAAAAAATTTCCGTTGGCTTCCGCTTGCTTGATCATTTTCAAAGATCGGGCAACTGTACTGTTTATCTTTCCCAAAGTGTATACTTCATCAAAAAGTTTATGCTCAAAGTCTGTCATCTACTCTCCATTTTATAAGATTAGCATCGAATCACCGTAACTGAAGAAACGATATTTCTCTTCGACTGCTATTTTGTATGCATTCATAATATTATCATAGCCGGCAAAAGCTGAGACCAGCATCATCAAAGTAGATTCCGGCATGTGAAAATTTGTGATCAAACCATCGATAATTTGCAATTTTTTCCCCGGATAGATAAAAATATCAGTCCATTTGGCACCGGGAACCACCAAATTATTTACGGCAAAACTTTCCAGGGTGCGGGTGGAAGTGGTTCCAACCGCTATCACACGGCGTCCACTTTTTTTAGCTGCATTAATGCGCTGAGCGCTGGCGGCAGAGATTTGGCAATATTCGCTATGCATTCTGTGATGCTCGATATCATCCTCTTTGACGGGACGAAAAGTACCCAAACCCACGTGCAGCAGCACTTCCACGATCTCCACTCCTATCTGCCGAAGCTGATCCAAGATCTCCTTGGTAAAATGCAAACCGGCGGTTGGCGCTGCTACACTGCCGCGCTTATCTGCATAAACTGTCTGATATGTCTCTTTATCTTTGGCTGTAGCTTGTCGTTTGATATAGGGTGGCAGCGGCATCGAGCCTACCTGCTCCAAGATTTGCCAAAAATCTCCCTGCCAAGCAAACTCTACGATTCTGCCACCTTCCGCAGCATAATCGATTACTTTGCAACTGAGCTGATCACTGAAGATTACTTCAGCTCCCGGCTTCAGGCGTCTACCTGGCTTGACCAAACATTCCCAGCGGCTTTCACTAAGCTGATTTAATAAAAATACTTCCACTTCAGCGCCTGTGCTTTTTTGACCCATCAATCTGGCAGGTATTACTTTGGTATTATTCAAAACCAAAAGATCACCTTGCTGCAGAAAACTGGGTAAATCTGAGAACATCTGATGGCTGACTGCGCCAGTAGCTTTATTTAGATGCAGCAATCGAGATTGGGATCTCTGCTCTTTGGGTTCATAAGCTATCAGCTCGGGAGGCAGATGATAATGGTAGCTACTTTTTTTGGTAAGAGACATTTTTTACCTCCCGTAAGATGGCCTTAAAACTGCCAAAGACAATTTTACTCTCGATTTTCAAAGGTATTTTCCGCTGATCATTACTCAACCAGATCAAGATTTTGCCGGTTTGTTTGAAAATAGAATCTCCGGCTAAAACAGGCTCGACCACCAAACACTCTTGCTCACCAAAGATAGACTCGATAGTTTCTGCGCGTAAAACAAGTAGTCCGGCCCGATAGCTTTTGCCATCGACCGTAACGTTGGTGGAAAGCGAATCTCCCACTGCCAGATCCTGAGCTCGCGCCCAATAGAATGCACTGAGAATATCGTGCGTGTTAGCGGGGATTTCAAAAGATTCGGTTTTAAACTTTGTCGCTTTCTTATCTTTTTTCATGTAAACGGTCAGGTTTTGTTCCGGATAGTAATAATGGATACGCTGTTGTCGGTAACTGCCTTCTCGCAGATTTTTGGAAAATTTGTAAGCATGATTTTGCTCAGCATCCCAGATGGAATTTATGCGGTCACGCACCTTAAAAATTTTATCAAAGAAACTATTGGTCTTGGAGATAGATTCTACTTCCAGACAAGCAATCGTATCATTGTAAACTGTTTCATTTATCTTGATCGTTGAGCTGCCGGCCGTGATAAAACCGTAGCTGAGGTCAAAGATCAGCTCTTCGCCGATTTCATACGCATTTAAGCTAATACTGAAAATCAATAATAATAATAAGAGATATATTTTTTTCATTAGAAAGCCTCTGTTCCCATAATCGTAAATTCACTGCCATTTTCTCCAAATCCCACATCTACTCGGAAATTAAGGCGATCACCAGCAAACAGCGTGTAACGAAAGCCGACGCCATAATTGATTTTATTGTCGGAAAATTGATAGTTTTCCCAGTCGGCAAAGACGCTGCCATATTCCAAAAATGTGGCAAAGCCCAATTTCTGGGTAAACGAGCCGCTCCAGGGAAAGATCTTATATTCCGTGCGCAAAACTGCCATATTCTTATCCTGATGTAACCTGGCCGGAATGCCTCGCATATTGTCATCCAAGTTATGCAGCTTGAAAAAAGGAACATCCCCGGAACCCAAGCCTGCTACAAATTGCCAGTTCCAGACACTCTTTGTGTTGAGAGAAAAATATTTGCGGGCATCGAGATCGATTTGATAGAAATCATAATCTGAGCCTAAATATTGATCGTAAAGAGTGGAAGAAAGTTTGAGATAGGAACCGGCTGTGGGATAATATTGTCCGTTACGGCTATCGCGGGTAATTGCCATTCCCCAGCCCGAGCTCAAGGAGAGCTCTTCATATTTTGCCAGACAGCAGCCCTCATCATATTTGATCACTTCATAAAATTTGGCATCGACCAAAGTAGAGAGCGAGTAGTAGTCGGATAATTTTCGACTTAATTCAAAATTCAAATAATAACTGACTGGTGTGAAGCGGGTATAATTGTCAAAGTCTGTATTGATGCCGATTCCATAAAAATTGGTAGGCCAGCGTTCCAGTTCCAATTTTGCTCTGGCGGCATAACGTTTTTGAGCCAGGAATATCTCGGGCATCAGTGAGAAGACAAATTGATTTTTGGTAGTGTATTTGGCCAAAAAGTAGAGCGAATCATAGCGATTAAGCGAGTCGGCAGTAGCCGGTAAATTGCGAATATAGGAGAGCGCTCCGATCTCCACTCCGGTTTCGTTGGAATAGCCTCCGGCCGGATAGGCAGCCCAATCCAATTTTGCCCACAAAGCTACAGCACTGCAAGTTAGCAGTAAGATTATTAAAATTCGTTTCATAGCCTAAAGTTTTCCTCCGGTGATAAAAAATTCTTCTCCCGTGATATAGGAATTCTCTTCCGAAAGCAGAAAATTGCAGATGCCCAACAGGTCACCAAAAGTAGCGCAGCGCTTGAGGGGAATCTCCTCTACTTTCTCTTTATAATACTCTTCGCGGAATTTGCGATAACTTTCCGAGAAGGAAGATTCATCTATTTTGATGGGACCGGGAGAAACAGTATTGACGATGATATTGTGCTTGGCTTCTTCTGCCGCCAAAGTACGGCTGAGATTGGCAATAGCTGCTTTGGATGCTGCATAAGCGCTGCCTTTGGGCAAGCCAATCCGAGTAACGTTGGAAGCAAAGAGCACGATCTTGCCATAACTGTTTTCGATAAAATAGGGCAACACACTCTTGAGCAAATTGAAAGTGCCCAAGACATTGGTTTGGATTATTTCAGTCCAAAGCCGGGGATCTGTCTCCACCAGCGGCTTAAAATCGTGCGAGCGCACTGTAGCTGTATGAATTAGCCGACCCGGGATCCAACCGCTTGCGGTCAGAACTTGCTGCAGCTGCTGCTGCAAGTTCTCCAGATTGCCCAAATCGACAAATAATATTTTTACATTTGCTAGATCTCTCAGGTCAGATAGGCGCTGATCAGAAGAGTGTACCAATAAAATCAGTTGCTGATTTGAAGCAGCATATTGATGAGCAAAATAAGCTCCCACATTGCCATTAGCTCCGGTGATGATGATGCAATTATTCATTTGCCTCCCGTTTGTTTCTCATGATGGTATCCAATATTTTGTGTGAAATCTCAAATTTATCTCCGGCGAATTTTGTCTCGGTTTCTGCTGCGACTATGCTGATCTCATTAGAAGCTTGACCGGCAAATTTCAGGTCATTGGCCACGATCAGATCTACTTGTTTTTGGAGCAATTTAGTCCGAGCATTTTTCACAATATTTTCTGTCTCGGCGGCAAAGCCTACCAGAAATTGCTTCTCGTTTCGATGTTGTCCCAAATAGGCTAAGATATCTGTGGTACGGACTAAAGCTAAGTCAAGATCGTCACTTTTTTTGATCTTATGTTCCGAGTACTTGGGGCTGGTATAATCTGCCACAGCAGTCCTGCAGATCAGAAAGTGATCATTTGGGACGAATGTACAGTCAATACAATGAGCAGGGATTTGAAATTTTTGGCTTTGGAATTGAATTTGAAGAGGAGAGCTGGCTCCGTGCGATTGAAAAAGACAACAGAAAGTGGATGAACGTTTCCACGATAATTATACGGTTATAGATAGATTTTTCTCATGATAAAGTCATTTGCTGTTTGTAAGGTATATTTTGGTTAAAATGAATTTATCAAAAAAAATTTAAATTTACATTTAATATTGGCTAG
>JAWOEN010000192.1:0-6027 GCA_046482725.1 Cloacimonadales bacterium (SeqCode) | reverse complement strand
ATCACTCACCACTTGTGATTTGGAGTATATGATGTGCCCCACGATTTTATCAGCGCTGATCGCTACAAAATCCAATTGCGGAATATAGTCCGGATCTTGGTGTAATTTATGAACTAGCAAGTGTTCATCACAGCCCGGTGCATAGATATCCCAAAATGCTGCTCGGGTTAACAATTCTATCTCTCGGTAATCTTGGGGATTGGCCAATCTGATCTCTATCTGCATTGCATCCTCCTATTTTTCCTAAAAAAAATGCCTCGCAAAAGCGAGGCAAAAAATTCTGATCTCAGGAAAAATCTATAATTTTCCTGCCAAAATATCTTTTTCATTACATTTACACATATCCTTAAGTTCATACTTAGGAGCCCATGTATCTGCTTTAGATTTTTTATTTCTGATCAATTTTACTTTCTTAATTTCAGTATTGCAAGTAGGGCACATTACCTTTCCTTCAGTACTGATCTCGTGGGCAAGTCTTGCCGCAAAAGCTCTTCCTTTAGGCATAATAAATCTCCTTTATTCTATTGTTTTTTTTTTAAACTCTTTCCTGATACTCACCGGTTCGGGTATCAATCTTTATCTGGTCACCCACTTCAATAAAGAAGGGGACTGTTAAATCTAATCCACGATCTGTAGTAGCTTTCTTGCCGCTAACAGAAGCAGAATTTCCCTTCACATTGGGCTCGCATTCAGCGATCTCTTGAACTACACTTA
Source organism: Cloacimonadales bacterium (SeqCode) (assembly GCA_046482725.1). GTDB lineage: Bacteria > Cloacimonadota > Cloacimonadia > Cloacimonadales > TCS61 > DAOWES01. The sequence goes on along the minus strand of JAWOEN010000192.1, from coordinate 5,313 downwards.
TCGGCAATTCCACTCCGATAATATTGTTCTCATCATCGATCTTCATAGTTACTACCATGTTTTCGATCAAGAGGTTTTCTTTGCCTTCCAACATAATCGGATCTACTGTCATCTGCTCGTAGGAAGTAGTATCCATGAAAACATAAAAACTTCCATCATAATAGAGATATTCCTTCTTATGCTTTTCCACACGAACTTCTTCCAGTTTTTCACTGGTTCTGAAAGTATTTTCGACAATTTTTCCTGTTTCCAGGTTTTTCAGTTTGGATCTAACAAACGCTGCACCTTTGCCTGGCTTGACATGCAAAAATTCTACAAATTCATACAATCCATGCTTAAATTTGATGATCATTCCATTTCTGATATCTGAGGTAGTAGCCATCAATAAACTCCTTAACTTATTGTCTTTGCGAAATTTAGCATCTCATCTTCCACAAAGTACAACTATTAGTGATCAAAAATTAGCACCCACTCTTTTATGGCAAGCAAAAAAAGCAGATCAAAATTGCTATCTTCTTATAAATGAAGTACTCAACCTCTCTAACAGAGATCTGCCAGCAAGCTCTTTTGCCATTTTTCTCAGCTGAAAACATCTCTCTGCCAAGCCAAGCTTGACAGATTTTACCTGCAGTTTCAAATCTCAAAAAAAATTAAGTGAGTTACTGATGATAAATCTGGAAGAACTTTTGGGCGCTGCCCTACCCAAAGCGCCGCCAACCCGAAGCAGAAAAAACTGCCAAGTCGAGCAGATCTTAGCTGGGAACTATTTGGCGAAAGATCTTTTTTGCACGGTCAAAGATTATGCCTGGCAGGAAAAAAGCGGCAATTTTGCTCTGCAGAAATTTCAGCAAAGCAGCTTGCTCTGCGCTTGGGCAGGAATTCCAGCTCAACATCAGCTGCAAGATCTACTCTTTATCGATACGGAAACTACCGGCTTAGCAGGTGGCACCGGAACTTATGCTTTTCTGGTGGGACTCGGTTATTTCACAGCTTCCGGTTTTCGAGTAGAGCAATATTTCATGAACAATCTATCAGCTGAAAAATCTCTATTGCAACAGATTATCTCACTTTTATCGCCGCGAAAGATCTTGGTCAGCTACAATGGCAAAAGCTTCGACCTGAATCTTCTGCAAACCAGATTGATCGCCAACAACCTCGATTATTGTCTAAAAGATCTGGGTCATATCGATCTGCTGCATTTGGTCAGGCGCTTCTGGAAAGGTTCTTTTGGCAGCTGTACCCTGCAAAATATCGAGAAATTTGTACTGAGAAATTTTCGTAATTTTGCCGATGAGATTCCCGGAGCTGCTATCCCTCAAGTATATTTTGATTATCTGGAACTGGGGGTGGTCGATAAACTGGAAAATGTCTTTCTACACAATCAAGCGGATATTTTCAATTTGGCGATTTTGCTAAGAGTAATCAACTCCGTACTAACCAAAGAAATATCTTGGCAGCAGCTACTGATAAACCCTTTGGGTCTTGCCAGATTTTACAATGATTTTGGCCAACAACAAGCGGCGCTCGAGCTGCTGCAAGCAAACACAGTAGAGTCTGATTGTCGTAAATATCTCTCTTTTATCTACAAACAAAATCTAGCTTGGGAAGCCGCTATCAAGCTCTGGCAAGAGGCAATTACTTTTGATGAAATCTATGCTTATCGTGAATTGGCCAAATATTATGAACATCGCGCTGCAGATTTTCAGCAAGCCCTGACTTATACCAAATCTGCTTTGGAGCTGGTCAGTAGCGGATATTGGATCAACCCCGAGCTGTTGGAAGAATTTTCGCATCGCCAAGAGCGCTTGCAAAGAAAGCTAGCAGGCAAAGCTGCAACTGATAATAAGCTTGATGACGATGCTGCCGATGAAGCCTGAGCTAAATATTGCCATCCGCGAACTGGCAGAATTTACCCTGCAAAGCGGAGACCTCAATCTGGAAAGCTTTGCCGGAACCAGCCGGGCCCAAGCCGGAATTCGGGCGCATCAAAAAATCCAAAAATCGCGTCCTGCCGAATATAGCGCTGAAGTAAGCCTAGCTTATAGCCTGGAAACAGATAAGCTTATTCTGCAGCTGGCCGGGCGAGTAGATGGCATCTACACTTATCCCGACAAAATCATCATTGATGAGATCAAATCTACCACCAAAAGTTTGGATAATTATGCGCTAAATTCTCATCCCATACATTGGGGGCAAGCCCAGCTTTATGCTTATATCTACGCTGTGCAAAACGATTGGCAGCAAATCACCGTGCAGCTCACTTATTATCAGCTGGATACGCGTCAGAAAAAAGAGCTGCAGCAAGAGTTCTCTCGAGCGGAATTGCAAACATTTTTTAGCCAAGTTACCCGGCAATATTTGCAGTGGATCGAGCAAGTATTTGCCTGGCAACAAAAGCGCGATAGCAGCTGTAGCAGCTTGCAATTTCCCTTTGCCCAATACCGAGCAGGCCAACGCGAAATGGCAGTGCAAGCTTTTCGCACGATCAGAGACGGCAAACAGCTGTTGGTGCAAGCTCCCACCGGCATCGGCAAAACTTTGGCAACAATTTTCCCGGCGGTAAAATCTTTCCCGGATGGTTCGCTAGAAAAAATCTTCTACTTTGCAGCTCGCACCACAGGCAAAAATATGGCAAAAACTGCCAGCCAAATTTTACAATCTGCTAATGCGGAGCTCAAGACTCTGCTGATCACGGCCAAAGATAAGATCTGCTTTCTGCCCCAAAGCAGCTGCAATGCCAAAGAATGCAAATATGCCCGCGGTTATTACGATCGCGTATATACTGCTTTGCAAGATATTTTCCAGCACAATCTCTTCGATCGCCAGCAGATAGAAACCTATGCCGAGAAGCACCAAGTTTGCCCATTCGAATTCACCCTGCTACTCTCGCTCTGGTGCGATCTGATAATTTGTGACTACAACTACGGCTTTGATCCCCGCGTCTATCTGCGACGATTTTTTGGCGAAGATGTTCGCGCCAAAAATTACCTCTTTTTGATCGATGAAGCACACAATCTTGTAGACCGCTCGCGCGAGATGTTTTCCGCTAGCCTCAGCAAAAAAGCCGTTTTGGAAGTACGCAGACCCCTGAAAGAGCGCTTGCCCAAAATCTATAAAGCTCTGGGTTCTATCAATAATCTGCTTTTGCAATATCGCAAGCAAGCAGAAGCTGAAGCAGATTTTTTTATCGAAGCAAACGCTCCCGAGCAACTTTATCCACTTCTAAAGAATTTTATCTATAGCGCAGAAAAATGGTTAGCACAAAATATAGCAGCGGATTTCCGACCCTTGCTTTTGGAATTTTATTTCAACGCGCATTGGCTGGCGCGCGTGCTGGAAGAATATGATCAGCATTATATCACCACCTTTTCGCGCCGCAGCAGCGAACTGATAATCAAACTATTTTGCGTGGATCCTAGCGCGCAAATGAAAACCGCTTTAGAGCGCTGTAGAGCTGCTATTTTCTTTTCGGCTACTTTGACGCCGGAAGCTTATTTTAGCCAGCTCTTTGGTTGCGCTCCTGAAGCTGAAAAAAAAGTCTTAGCCTCGCCCTTTCCGGCAGAAAATCTCTTGGTTTGTCGAGCAGATATCTCTACTCGCTACAAAGATCGCCAGCAGACTGCCCGGCAATTAGCCCAAATTCTGGCTGCTATGAGCAAAGCCAAAAAGGGAAATTACCTCTTCTTTTTCCCCTCCTATAAATATCTGCAATTGGTCTCGGAAATATTTATAGAGCTGGAACCAGAGATAAAGATTCAAATGCAAACAGCCGGCCTGAATGAGCTGGAGCGGGAAGAATTTATCGAAAATTTTCAGCTGGATGCTGCTGAAACTTTGGTAGGATTTGCCGTGATGGGTGGAGTATTTGGCGAAGGAATAGATCTGGTAGGTGAGCGTTTGGATGGTGTGGCGCTGGTGGGTGTGGGGCTTCCCGGGCTTTCAGATGAGCGCAATCTGATCCGCGACTATCACGATCAGGAAAATCTAGGCTTTGAATATGCTTATCAATATCCCGGGATAAACCGGGTTTTGCAGGCAGCTGGGCGAGTGATTCGGACCCAACAAGATCGCGGCGTGGTACTGCTGATTGATGATCGTTTTCGCTGGAGCAGCTATCGCAAATTATTGCCAAAATATTGGAAAATTCGTGCCCTCTCCAATCCGGCAGCCTTACCGGCAGTATTAAAAAAATTCTGGAAAAATTAGCTTTTTTCCCAGCTCAGGATCAATTTGAAAATATCTTTTTCAGCTCGCTGAATGACAAATTGATGGCAATCCTCACTAGCTTTTTGGCGCTGCACCACTAATTGATCAGCAAATTTTGCCTCTGCTATAAATTGCTGCTCCACCTGCTGCAAATGATGGCTTTCCAAAAATTGTGGTGTGTATAAGTTCAGACAATAGGCGGGATAGCAAGAGTTGTTTACATGCTTGTTTACATCCAGATCCAAGAGCTCCGCCTCAATATTTTTACTGGCAAAAGTCTCGCTGTTCAATTTCATCTTCTTAGATATCTGCTGGGGGAACCAGATTTTTTTGGGATAATCCAAACTGAGATCATAAAAATCTTTGGTGCGAACCGGTCGCCTGCTTTGCAGATTTATCACCAGCCAAGAGCTGGAAATCCGACCAATCACTTTACCTTCTAAGGAAATCTCAAATTCACGCCAGCAAAAAAGTTTATCAGCGCCAGAAGGCCAGGTTTTCACCTGAATCGTCTCGCCCCAAGCCGGCCAATGATCCATTTGGATTATCTGCTTGTAAAGCACCCAAGCCCTATTTTGCTGCAAAAGCTGCTTATATCCTACCTGCAAATCTTGCGAATGACTCCAAGCTGTTTCCTGTAAAAAATGGGTCAAAGCGGGCAAAGTCAATTTTCCCTGCAAATCACAATCAAATGAATGAACTCGGTACTGATCTCTGCGAAAAAGTTCCATAAACATCTTCCTTCTTTTTTATCTAATTTTACTTACTCCTGATTGCTGAAGCGCTGTCGCGTCAAATAAAAACTAAATCAAAGGAAGAATATCTGCTAAGCTGCTGGCTCAAAGCATGATTGATCGCAGAAAATATTTGGCTAAAAGAGGCTAGAAGCAGAATGCCATTTTTACCGAAAAGATTTTCTAAAGCTGCAAGCTAGGATTTTATGATAGACATTTTTGCCTGCTGAGAAAAAAATAGAAAAAAAATTAAGTGAGGAAATCTATGAAGATTAAGCTAATAATTATCAGTCTATTGCTTTTTAGTACATATTGTTATTCAGCTATTATCAATGTACCTCAGGATTATCCATTAATCCAGGAGGCAATTAAT
>JAWOEN010000189.1:0-10462 GCA_046482725.1 Cloacimonadales bacterium (SeqCode) | reverse complement strand
ACCAAGTAATGGCTCTCCGGATAATTTATCAATTACTTTACCGCTTATGGTAAGTGGAAATGATGAATCCGGAATAAGATCTTCTTGAGTAGGAGAAGCAGAGGGATTTGTTTGTGCAGTCAATTGCTGTGGAAAGGAACATAAAGCGAAAACTAAAATAAAAATGTACTTTATGAACGATTTTGGACAGGCATAAAAATTCATATACGAAGTGTAAGTTTAATAAAACTCATTCCCCAGCTCAAAAATACTGCCATTTAAACAACTCTGTTGTTCGGTTTGTTCGTTTTTGTTCGTTGAAAATTCTTCTCTTTTCTACAAATCGGCAACAACTCAAAACCTTATTTCCCAGCTCAAAAATACTGCCATTTAAACAACTCTGTTGTTCGGTTTGTTCGTTTTTGTTCGTTGAAAATTCTTCTCTTTTCTACAAATCAGCAACAACTCAAAACATCACTCCCCAGCTCAAGATCACTGCATTTAACGGTTTGGAGTATCAACGTAGGGGTGAATCGTTAATTTCCTTTAGGAAATTGCTGGGTACCTCGGTGGCTAATCATCCCTTTTGCTGGTCATACTTCGATATTTAACCGCTTTTGTTAATGCCAGATAAGATTAAATTTGGCGCATTGAGGTTGGCCTGCTTGAGCTCATTATCAGCGCTCAAGAAGATCAGCTCGATTTCCTGCTTTACAAATAATAATAATTAATAGAAATGAACCAAACAGATGTGCTTGAGTATTTAAAGTTATATACCATAAAGGATTAAATGATGAAAAAGCTAATCGCAATCATTGATGATGAACCTGATATTCTCAAGTTGGTTTCGATCAATTTGGAAAAAGCCAATTATGAGACGAGCTGCTTCGAGCGGGTAGAGCCATTTCGCAAATTTCTGGCTACGCAATTACCCGATTTGATAGTCTTGGATCTGATGCTGCCCGATGCTGATGGCTTTGAGGTCTGCAAAGAACTAAAATCTGATTCCAGAACGAAAAATATTCCGATCATCATGCTCACAGCCAAAGGTGATGTGACAGATCGGGTTTTGGGTTTGGAATTTGGAGCCGATGATTATATGGTGAAGCCATTTTCACCTCGGGAATTGGCAGCCCGGGTAAAAGCTATTTTACGGCGCAGTGTACCAGCAGCCAAGGCGGCCAGCCAGTTGATCAAGATCGGTAAATCACTGCAGATCGATCTGCAGAAACACAAAGTCTTTGTCGATGAGCAAGAGCTCAATCTAACGACTACCGAATTCAAAATTCTCAAATTGCTCTCTTCGCGTCTGGGTTGGGTTTATTCGCGCAATCAGATCTTAGATTATTTGTGGGGCAATGATAAAATCGTGGTGGATCGCACTGTGGATGTGCATATTCGCAATTTGCGTCATAAACTGGGCAATTGCAAAGATTTGGTCAAAAATATTCGTGGTGTAGGCTACAAGATAGAGCAAGACCAGCAGTAAATTATGAAAAATCTACCTCAAAAGAGAAATCTGTTTCTGACTTTCACGCTGATATTTTTTGTAGCATATTTGCTGCTGATATCATTTATTGCCTCAGCAGATTTTCTGATCTTTTCACTTTTCTTTGCTGCTTTTTATGCCGCCACTTTATTAGTCGTCTATTTAGTGTTTGTCAGGTTCAGCCAGTATCTGCAGTCGATTCGAAAAATTACCGATGAGGTGATAGCCCCAGCAGAACAGGTAAAAAACTTGGATGAGACAGCCAGACAAGTAAGTACGATTGCCGATAAATTATCTTATTATGATCAAAAATTATCCAAACGCCAGCAAGGTTTTGATACCATCATCGAGTCGATCGGAGAAGTGATCTGGATCCAGAAAACCAATGGTTTGATCAAAGTTTTCAATCAAGCTTTTTGCGACCTGGTTGCGGATGATAATCCCAAAAATAAATATTTCTGGAATGTGATTCGTCAACGCGAACTTTACGAATTTGTCGATAATATTCAGCAAAATCCTACCAATAAATTGCAGAAAATCAGTGCTGAAAAACGCACATTGCTTTGTAGCTCATCTTATCTGGAAGATTCCGGAGAGATAGTTTTCATCTTGCACGATACCACAGAACTGCAGCAATTGGAGCTGATCAAGAAAGATCTGATTCTAAATGTTTCGCATGAATTGCGTACTCCGCTCACCTCGATCAAGGGTTTTTTGGAAACTTTGGAAGATGAGCTGGATAGCGAACACGCTTACTACATCGAAGTTATCAAGCGTAATACTGACCGTCTGATTCATATCGTCAACGATCTGCTGATCTTAACCAAACTGGAGCATGTGCAAAAATTGGAATTGGAGCAGATCGATCTGCCGCAGATGATCCAAAATACTTTACTGCTGTTTGAAGAAAATCTCAAAGCCAAAAATTTACAGCTGCAGACAGATATTCCAGCCGATCTTCCACTGCTACAAGCTGATTATTTCAAGCTGGAACAGGTCTTGATCAATTTGATCGATAATGCCATCAAATACACCGATTTTGGTGAAATCCAGATCTCGATTTCAGCTCAGGAATCTTTGCTGATCAAAATTTCTGATTCGGGTCGCGGCATTCCGGCTCAGCATTTGCAGCGGCTTTTCGAGCGCTTTTATGTGGTGGATAAATCGCGTAGTCGCAAATTGGGTGGAACCGGTTTGGGTTTATCGATCGTCAAGCATATCGTGCAGCTGCATCAAGGTCAGATCGAGGTGGAAAGTCAGATCGGAAGTGGCACAACCTTTACTGTAACTTTACCTTGGGAGCAAAATGAGCCAGCCTAATATTTATGAAGAATATCTGCCTTTGGTTCTGGATATTGTCAAAAGATATCAGCATTTGGGAGTACCCCGAGAAGATTTGATTCAGGAAGGTATGATCGGCTTGATGGAGGCGGAGAAACGCTTTGATGCCAAGTACGGCACAAAATTTTCTACCTATGCAGTTTATTGGATCAAGAAGCAGATCTTGGCAGCCGTGGACAAAGAGCACAAGTCGGGCTTTGAAACGGAAAATTTGATCGAGGAAACTGCAGCAGCACCGGCAGCTGCGCCCAGCACCAGAACCAGTCAATATCTCAATCTACCGCACAATATGCCACGTCTAGAGCGCCGGGTTTTGCGGCTGCTGTATGAAGAGGAGCGCACCTTGAAAGAGATAGCGGAATTATTGGAGATCTCCCGCGAGAAAGTGCGGCAACTAAAAGAGAAGGCGATGCGCCGCCTGCGCGCTCATAAAGAGAAAGAGCGATAATCAAAATCTGAAATTTATAGCTCTCGCTGCAGATCCTGCACAAATTTTACGGCATCAATCACTTCATCTTCTCCATTTGTATAGAAACAAGCCGCATGCATCTGCCCATAGTTACGAGCATATTTCCGTTCTTCCAAACTTTTTGCGATGAGCTGATTGATATCATCAGTTTCCTGGAAAATTACCGAATTTTTCATGATATTGAGCTGATCCGGCATCTCGACCTGTTTACCGTATTGAGGATGAATGATGATGATGGGATTTTCCGTAATCAGATATTCATAGAGCACGGCCGAAGTATCGCTCAATAAGATATCTGAGGCGATAAAGTCGGTGAAGGTGTCGTGCTGGCGCAGATTTCCCGGATTGGAAAAATAGATATTTTTGATGCCATGCAGCTTGGCCCAGAGCTTGTATTGCGGGATCAATTTTGCTTCGTGAAAATGGGGGCGGATGATTAAATTGTACTCTTGGGTAATTTCCCGGGCAAAGCGATGAAAATATTTGCGCAGAGTTCCATTACCAAAGCGCCAAGTTGGTGCATACAAGACGTTTTTTCGGCTGCGATCTTGGATGCCCAGGTTTTGAATGATTTCTGCTCGCTTCTTTTTCTCAGCCAAATATTGCGTAAAGCGCAAGTTCTCTATTTTCTGCAGCTTATCGGAGATCTGGCTAATATCGGTCTCGCCCAAACTTTGCGCCAAAGCTTTGATTTTTATCAAGTTCTTGGGACTCATCAAAAAAATATGATCAAAGTTTTTCAATCTTTGTAGCGGCTGTTTTTTCAAATTTGAGCCGATTCGTTTATCGCTGGCACCATGTTCATGAAAGATGATTTGGCATTTTTGGGGGTCACGCTCGATCCAATAATTGGAAAATGAGAGGACAACCCCGCTCAAATCTTGCATATTGCCATCTTTTCTCAAGATAATTTTGGGTGTATTCCAGAGCGTTTTCTCGCCGAAGGCTGCCAAATTTCTCAGATGAAAATGAAATTTTACATATTTTGAGATACTATTGACGACAATGGTACCGCCCAAGCGGCGGTAAAAGGGCAACGCGTATGAGAGCTGATAGATTTGATTGGAAAAGTAGTAGATCTGTTTTCCCATCTTATTTATCGAAAATTTTCTGCACCAGATTGGTTTTGGAAACATATTGGCGGATCAGTTTCAAGTCGGGATGAAAATCGATCTCGCCCCAATCTTCTTCACTACAAACAGACATATGGACAGGGAAACCTTTATCGATGATTTTCTGGATCGCTTTCAGATAAAATTGGTTCATATTCTCAGGATCGCGGACCATCTCATCCAAAATATCACGATAAATCTGAGGGCCGTGGCCGGAGAACTTGATGATTCCCACAGATTCACCATTGGCTTGCTTCAGATCAATTTTTTTGCTGACAGCTTTTACCTGACCGTTTTGCGAAACAATCTTCATATCATCCGAATCGTATTCTGCTTTGATATCGGTTACCATCGTAATGTTTTCTTTGCTTTTTAGTAGATTGCAAATTACCGAGCTATCGAAAATATCATCACCGTTGATCGTGATAAATTCATCTTTCATATGCTCTTTTGCCATCCAAACCGAGATCAAATTGTTAGAAGTCTCATAAAAGGGATTGTAGACGGTGGTAATATTAAAATCAGCTTCATAATCTTTTACTTTAGCTTCGATCTGTTCGGCTCGATAGCCTACAATTATTACAATATCAGTGATCCCTGCCTCTTGCAAAGCATGCAATTGAGTTTCCAATAATGTCAGTCCTTGGCCGATATCCAACAAACTTTTGGGTGTATTCTTGGTAAATGGGTATAATCTGGTGCCTTTACCTGCGGCTATGATTATCGCTTTCATCACTTCTCCTTCCTAAAATTTTCTACTATTGCGTTGTCATCTTTTTTAAAATTCCACTCTTTGACCGGGGTTTGCCAATCCTTATAACGATGGGTCAAATACTCTTTGTATTGCTGCGGTACAGAATATGCCTTACCGCGAAAATCCACTGTCGTGAACTCAGCTAATAAAGAGGCGGGAGAAGATTTCAAGACCATGTTTTTATCCCCTACAACCCAGTAGTAAGATTGATCCACAGCTTTTTTGATAAAGATATCCAAGAGTACTTCTCCTTTCATAGGAAAGAATTTATAATCTCTGATCTTGATCATCCTCAGCTCACCTTTATGAAAAGGTGCGATATCTTTTCTGAAATATTTGTAGCTAACTCGATAACCTTTCAGAAAGAAACGAAATGAGTTCCAAAATAATTTTTTGCCTTTAGCTTCTTTGATCGAGATATCCATATCATTATCCCAAGGCAGCAATCTCTCTTCGCGGATAATTCCCAACAAAGTACCGCCTTCCAGCCAATATGTAATCTTCAATTTTTCTAAAATACCGGTAATATCTGCCAACATCTTTTCAGCGATTGCCAGATTTTTTCCAACCAGTTTTGCCTTTCCTGCCATCTATTTCTCCTTGATTATTTCATCGATTTTTTTCTTCACACGCAGGGCAGAATTTCCATCTAATCCTGTAAAGAAGTAATCCCGATAGCTTTGCAATTTTTGCTGCATTTCGGGGGTAGGATTCAGAGCTGATTTTACTGCAGGCAGCAGATCATCAGGTTGCTGCATATGGGGAAAAGCACCTTGCAGCCACTCTTTAGGATCGATCGAAAGTACATTCATCCCATCGCTGTGTTTTAGCTCTGATATTGTCAATTTCATTTTTAAGTTCTTCTTCTGTTGGCAAATATAATTTGTATTTAGATGCATATAATTGTTTATTATCATTGAGCATCGAATATTTTACTACAGTTTCATTTTTATCTGAGCAAAGGATAATCCCAATCGTATCATTGTCGTCTGTGCCTTTTATTTTTGATTCAAAAATTCTAATATAAGTATCCATTTGTCCTATGTCTTGATGAGTTAGTTTTCCTCTCTTTAAATCGATCAAAACAAAGCATTTTAACTTATAGTTATAAAAAACCAAATCTATGTAGAAATGTTCACCAGACAAATCTATATGCTTCTGTCTTGCTACAAATGAAAATCCACTTCCAAGTTCTAAAAGAAAATCTTGAAGTTCATCTAATAATGCTGTTTCCAATTCGTTTTCAGTAAACTCTTTTCGATTACTAAGTTGTAAAAACTCTAATACATAAGGATCTTTGATAATATTTTCTGGCGCATAAGTTGATGTTTTTTTTCTTGCCTCAGATATTACTACTTCTTTCGATTCGCTAGAGAGCAATCGCTCATAATAAAAACTATTTATCTGACGTTCTAAGGCGCGCGTTGACCAATTTTCCCTGATAGTTTCATCCATATACCATAATCTGGCTTTTTCATTCTCTACCTTCAGGAGATGTCGATAATGAGTCCAACTTAATTGTGAACTCAGTGCGTTCATATTCTTGAAAAGGTGATAAAATTTTTTCATGTATTGCAAATTTCTATAATCAAAACCTTTACCAAATTCTTTTGAGAGTAGTACTGCTAAATCTCTTATGATATTTTTTCCATATTCAGCTCGGAATTTTCCCTGTTGTTCATATTCTACAATGATTTTACCAATATTCCAATAGGAAATAACCATTGCATTATTTATAGAATACTGAACAGATTTTTTAGACTCAGTTATAATCTTGGCAATCTCTTTGTACAAAGAGCTTTGGTTGATCAAAGCAGGCATTACTTCCTCTCCTTGATTATTTCATCGATTTTTTTCTTCACACGCAGGGCAGAATTTCCATCCAATCCTGTAAAGAAGTAATCCCGATAGCTTTGCAATTTTTGCTGCATTTCGGGGGTAGGATTCAGAGCCGATTTTACTGCAGGCAGCAGATCATCAGGTTGCTGCATATGAGGAAAAGCACCTTGCAGCCACTCTTTAGGATTGATCGAAAGTACATTCATCCCATCGCTGTGTTTTAGTTTTTCATGGGGCAGCACATAGATAATGCCATGCTTTCCCATGGCCAAAAATTCGTTGATCACACTCGAAGTATCGGAAATCAGAGTGTCGGCCAAAGCCAGATAGGGATAGATATCAAAATCATCCTGATCGATCAGATAGACATTTTGCTCTTTGCGAGCCAGTTTCTCATAAAATTTATGTTGGGAGTGGGGAGCATATTTGCCCTGCCAGCTGTAGGGATGCAGCTTGATAACAACATTATACTCTGGTAGCAGCTCTGTGATTTTTTCCTGCACATATTTTATGCAGCTGGGTTTGTAGGAAGGTGCAAAGAGCACTGTTTTTTTTCCTCGATCCAGCGAGATTTGGGCAGCTAGTGCAGCGTTGTCGTAGTAGCCCTCGCTGACCAGTGGATCCAGCTTGGGAATGCCGGTCAGATAAAAATCAGCTACATTCTCCGCTCCGATACTTTTGATATAATCATACCAATATTGACCTTCTAAAAACACATGATAATGATATTGCGGCTGGCGCATGAGATTGCGGATACGCAGAGTCTTGATGCCAACTCCATGATCCAAATGAAAACGCAAAGTTTCTCCGTAACGCTCAGGATTTTTTAGAGCATCACCACAAATTACTGCATCAAAATTTCTGGTCTCATCGGTGAGCTTATATCCTTGTTGCTCTAGTTTTTTTGCGATTTTATTTTTTTCAGAGAGCAGAAATATTCCCCAAAAGCGGCGTTGATCTTTGCCGATATTCAAATACAATTGATAATCTGGATCGCGGGCTAATTCATCATAAACCGGCTTCAAAGAATTTAGATAGTACTCTTTTTTCAGATCAAATAATATTTTATACATTATCTCATATATCCTTGTTTAAATTTTTGATGATAAAGAATCTGCGCCTTGCGAAACAGATTTAGCGGCTTTGGGTGTTGAGGAAGAAGATTATTTGTCTCCACATCATGCAGAGTTGCCAAAATATTTTGGCTGATTTTCCCATCTAGATAGGGATTAATCTCTTGTAAATGCTGTTGCCGTTGTTCAGCATATTCCCGGGGATTCTCCCAGCAGCGTTGTATCGCCTTTGCCAGCTCGGTAGGCTGTTTGATATCGATTCCCTTTTCGGGGCGCGCTTCAGTGCGGAAAGTGATGATCGGTTTATCCAAAATCATAAATTCATAAATAACCGAGGATGTATCGGAGATCAGCAGATCAGCAGCGTGCAGATAGGGTGTGATATCAGCGTTCTCGATGATTTTGATCGCGGGATGTTGAGCACTGAAATTTGCCTTCAGCTCCGGTTTCATCAGCTCATGAAATTTCACCAACCACAATTCATCGGGTCCGATCACTTCAGGAATAATCGGTAGCAGCGCTGAGGCAGATTGCATTTTGCTGCTGTGGGTGGGGGCAAAGAGCACGATATTTTTGTCGTTTGGCAACTTCAGTTTTTCTCTGATATTCTGGCTGGGATAATTGATGATATGATCTACTTTGGGCCAGCCTGTTTCGCGCACCAAAAAATATTTGTGTTGGTTTGCCAGTTTTTGGAAGCGCTCAGTTACATAAGGTCCGCTGGTGAGATAGAGATCAAAAAAATGTCTTATCTTATAATGAGAAGCTTTTTCCACACCCAAACCATGAAAGATCTCCACCTTGATACCGGGCAAGCGCCAATCGACAAAATTGCCGGGGCATAAGACAAAATCAGCGGCATAAGCTTGAGCCTCTGCCAAATATGTAAAAATCTCCAGCTCTTCCCAATAATCGGGCAAATTTCTGCGCACTTTCTGCGAAACTAAGAGGGCAAATTCTATGCTTTGCCGATTGCACTCTCGCAGCAAAGGTTCCACGATCGGGATAGAATAAGCTTTGGAAACATAGAAAAGTATTTTCATCTAGTTCTCCGCAAATTGCAAATTATAGAGTTGTTGATAGCGTTGGCAACTCTGCAGCAGCTCTTCATGCTTGCCCATTCCCACGATCTTGCCCTCATGCAAAACCACGATTTTATCCGAGGCCAAAATCGTCGAGAGTCGATGTGCGATCATAATTACAGTACGGTTTTTGGTAGCTTCTTCGATAGCTTGTTGCACATTTTGCTCCGCTTCTGTATCCAAGGCGCTGGTCGCTTCATCAAAGATCAGAATCGGTGGGTCGGAGACAATGGCGCGGGCAATGCAGATGCGCTGCTTCTGTCCGCCCGAAAGGTTGGAAGCTTTACCGTGCAAAATCTCTTGATATTGGTTGGGAAGTTTCTCGATAAATTCATCAGCATAAGCGATCTTGGCGACTCGCTGAATTTCGGCCAAGCTCTTGGGAAGTGGTGAACCATAGCTGATATTATTGGCTACCGTATCTGTAAAGAGGATGGATTGCTGGGTAACAGTGCCAAATAGTGTGCGCAGATCCTGCAATTTTATTTTTTTGATGTCAATGCCATCTATTTTGATCGTGCCCTGTTGAGCATCGTACATGCGAGCCACAAGATTCACCAAAGTAGATTTTCCCGAGCCGCTGGAGCCAACCAAAGCTACCTGTTCGCCCTTCTTGATCGTGAGGTTGATTTTTTTTAGAACTTGCTCTTTTTCATAGGCAAAGGAGATATCTTGGAAGCGTATTTCGCTTTCAAAATCTTTTTTCGCAACTGCTGCTTTATCTTCTTTGATTTCGCTTTTGCGGTTGAGAATCTCGGAGATACGATCCAAAGAAACCAGGGCTTTACGAATATTGGAGTAGGCTTTGGTGAGCTGTTTCATGGGATGTAGCATGGAAAATATCGCCAATAAAAAAGCGGTGAAACTTCCCAGCGTAAAATCGGAAGAGGTATCGATAATTGCGCTGCCGCCCACGATCAAAACTATCACGCCGATGATGGTGCCATTCAGCTCGGAAAGCGGCACACTGATCGAGCGGTAGATCATGCTTTTGCGAAAAGCCGCAAAATAATTTTGATTGATCTCCTCGTAATTTTCCATTTCAGTAGATTCTTTGGAAAAAGCTTTGACGATGCGAATATTATTCAGCACTTCCTCCACGTTGGAAAACATCGAGGAGTATTGCGTCTGAATGCGTTTGGCGTATTTTTTTAGCTTCTTACCGAGGTATCCCAAGATCATAACAAATATTGGTAAAATCAGCAGAGTTGTCAGAAAGAGGCGAGCATTCAAAATCAGGGCAACTTGAGCATAAAAAAGCAATAGGATGATGTTCTGCAGCGCTTCCAATAATTTGGCAATGAAGAGATTTCCTACGATTTTG
>JAWOEN010000140.1:0-11309 GCA_046482725.1 Cloacimonadales bacterium (SeqCode) | reverse complement strand
ATAGGAGCGCCACAACACCGCTTTATTTTGAGTCTTAGATTTTTCTTTTTGCTGAGCTTTAGAAGCTACTATTGGCTTACTCTTTGGGGGTTCCTGCACAGAAATTGCTTCAGGCGCTTCGGGTTTTACTGCTGTAGTTTCTGCCTCAGAGATCTCACCACTCATCTTGGGCCTACTTCCTTCGGTACTATCGGCTTCAGCAGCTACTGGTTCAGCTTTTTCAGGAGCTGGTTCTCCACAGCTGATTAGCATAAATAATACCAAAAATATTATAAGAAATTTCATCTAATCTCCTCTATCTGTTTTATTGTTTTGTAAGTTTTCATATTCAAAATAAATCAATAGGTGCTAGTTCCCCATTTTTCGGTAAATCTGTATAGCAATTTTTTCCAAAGCGAGCTGGTGCCATAAGCTTCGTAATCTAAGGTGATATTATCATTGTACCATAAGAGATCAAAATATTCTGCCATCTCCTGCATGATCTCCTGCTGAGATCCTGATTGAAGCAAAATATTTAGCTCCAGATTTTTGTTTCCTAAGTTGCGCTTGGTAAAATTTGCCGAGCCCAAGATAATGCTATCAGTGCGGCCGCTTCTTTGGAAATAGGCAAATTTGGAGTGATATTGCTCGCCCTGGGTATTGTACCATTTTATAACGATAGAGCCTGAGCTTTTGCTACGCAGTTCATGCGCTACCGGGCGATTGGGAACACCATTTTTTTTGCGACCAAAAGCATCTTTGCCAGCATCCAGTATTAGTTTGCAATTCACTCCGCGCCGATCAGCAGCCAAGAGAGCTTTGATAATCTGGCGATCGGAAAGGTAGAACATCCCGATCTTAATACTGTCACCAACTGCCGAGTAATTTATCTCTTGCAGCAGTTCATCCCGAATTTTGCGTTCGCTTATCACTTTTAGCAAAATCTCACCGGAATTCTTGGCCTGATGCGAGATGGTGCGGCTCAATTTGGCAGCGGAAAAATCTGCTACAGCCTGCTCGGCCTGCCAGAGCTCTGCGGCAATAGCGCCATGTACCAAAAGCCCCAGATTGGAGTGTGCACTGCTACCATTATGCGGATTGGCCGAGGTAACCACCGAAACCCAATCATCCCGATAATCTGCCACAAATACTTTGCGATGATTAGCTTTGAAATTTAGCAAGCGAAAATAGGTGCGTAAGGTAACTTTGTGCTGATCATCACCAAAGGGATGCGGGAAAATAGCACCACCACGCGAATTGCCAAACCATCTGATGAAAGTACGCCAAATGGGAGAGTAGAGCAAATTGCTGTCTGGTAATTTATCCAAGTCAGTATAGATAACGTTGATGCCAGCTGTCTGCATGGCAAAGAGCTCGGGTGAAATATCTCCCTCATAGACTGTATTGATCGGGTCAGTGATAAAATCTATCGTTACGCTATCGACCAAAGCCTTATCAATCAGTAGATCTGCCAATTGGTTGCTAAGCTGACGATAAGCCTGATCTTGTTTGCCAATATAGGAATTGAACAAAAACATATCCAACAAAATATAGCTTTGCGCACTATCGATATAGGCAAAGATCGTCTCAAAGATCTCCTGCTTGATAATTGTCTCTTCTGCTGCTTGATAGGTGATATCGAACAGCAAATCTACTTGGTCGTCTGTTACCGCATAAAAAGGGCTGGCATAATCAGTTCCCGCTGGCATCGCCTTGAAATTGTGATAACAACAACCGTTTATGAGTATTATGATTAGAAATATTGGGATAATAAATGCTCTTTTTTGCTGCATATGTTAGAACCTATGACCTACGTTAAAAAAATGATAAATCTCAGAATTGTAGCTATTTCTGCCAATCGAATACTCTAGCTTGCCGAAAGGAGTTCGCAAACCCAAAGCCAAGCTAGTGCCAAAAAAGATATTATCTTTATCCAGCAAATTTTCCAAATCGGCTGCTGTGCTGAAAACATTGCCACTCTGCACTATGTATAGCTCTTTCCAAACATTATATTGCAGAGCTATTTCATTTTTTGCAAATTTGGTATTCAGCACAAAATTCTTTTTGGCTCCGTGAATGGGAATAATATTTTGCATCTCTCTACATTGCCCACCCAGAGTATAAAAATACATCTGCGGGATGTGATAATAATCTCCAAAAACTGCTCCCATTTCAAAATTCAGATTGAAAGTCCAGTTTCTACTGAGCGGAAAATATTTATTTGATCTGAGTTGAGCTCGCAGAAAAGGATCAAATTCCACATCAGCGAATTGATCTTTGACATTGGACTCGATATTATAAAAATATTCTACTTTGGCTGAAAATTCCGTACCGTTTTGGGTAAAATATTTGCGATTAAGAGAATTTATCCTAAAGAAGAGATAGCTATTGAACATCTCCACATGAAAAGTATCTGCATCCAACTGATCGATAGAATCCAGCTCGTTATTTTCGTATTGAGTACCCATCCCAAAAGCTGTATCATTCACAAATACTGTTTGCAACACCAGATTCAGCAAATATTGATCCAACTGATAATATTGAAATTTGTTTTCCACCAGAAGATCGATATTGTAGCGATCGAAAGCTGCTTCTGCTCCAAACCCGAAGCCTGGCTTCCAACCCGTATGAATAAAATATGATAAATTGGTTCCGGGCAATTCACTCAACCTCAGATCAAAAGAAAATCTAGAACCCTCGATCAACATATTACGAGCTGTGTCGTTCAAAAGTACGGCAGATTTTGTCTCGCTATTATAATTAAAAGAGAAATTGAAGGTATGATTTTCTTTCTCGACCACTCTTACTTCCAGATTTACGCCGGATTCGGCAGCCTGCAGCCGATAGGTAACCCGCTCGAAAAACTGGCTACCATAGAGGCGGTCGATCGCATTGGATATTTCTTGGAAGCTGATCGTTGAATGTTCCTTTAATTTCAGCTTTCCGATAATCAGATTTTTGGAGACTGTCTCCAAGCCAACAATACTAATTTTATTTAATCTCAATTTTTCTACTTTCAATAGCGGCAAGCCACGATCTTCTCGTTCATAACCCAGTTGCTCATCAATAAGCTTTTGCAGCTCATCTCTTTTGGCTTCTGCTGCTATTCTACCTTGCTCGATCAATTCTCCGCAATCATCAAAATCCAAAATCCCTCGCTCTGATACAGCTGGAAAAATCAGAATATCACTGAGCTCTTGCTGCTTTTTGGAGCGCTCGATGCCGCGCATATTCACAGCTTGTTCCATGATCTTAACAAACGAATCCAATTGCTCTTTGCTATACAATTTGCTGCTCACATCCACCGCTATCACAATATCGGCGCCCATATCAATCACATCCTGAACCGGCAAATTGCGAGCTAATCCACCATCGATCAGCAATTTACCTTTATATTCCACCGGGTTGAAGGCTGACGGTATAGACATGCTGATGCGCATCGCTTCGGGTAAAAAACCGCTATCCAAAACAACCGGATCTCCGGTGGCAATATCTGTGGCTACACAGCGAAAAGGCGTGTGTAAATCATCAAAATTATTAATGCGCTGAGCTGAAATAGTAAGATCGGTCAAAAACTTTGAAACATGGTGCCCACCAACAATTCCGACTGGTAGTTTGATGCGATAATCTACAACCGGAAGCTGCCCGATATAGCGCTGAATATAATCCTTTTCCTCAAAAGATACGTCAGAAAGTACTATCTCATCCATCAACATATAGCGCCAATTTTGATTGGTAACTATCTCTTCCAGCTGCTCGGAACGATAGCCGATAGCGTACAAGCCGCCAATAATGCTGCCCATACTGGTTCCGGCAATATAATCCGGCTCGATCCCCATCTCTTCCAAGACTTCCAATACGCCGATATGAGCTAAGCCGCGCGCGCCTCCTCCGCTCAAAACCAAACCGATCTTGGGACGCGTAGCACTCTCTGCTCCCACCAAATTGGCAGCTAGCAAAAATAACAAAATTAGCATAATTAGTTGTTTAATATTTTTCATCTTTTCAAATCTTGATAATCTGATTTCGGGGTCAATTCTTTTCCATATTTTCTTGGATAAATCTCATTTTTTGCTGCTCAGAGATTTTTGGGGAAAATTTTTCTCTTGCCTCAACTTCATTTTTTCAGCAAAAGACCCAAAAAATCAGGAAGCGCAAAATGAATATATTTGCTGATAAAATTTTACACAAAAAACAACGATTGGTAGCACCTTTCTGCAGCAATCTTGCTATGCAATTACAGCGGGGAAATTATGCTAAAGCGCTACAAAATCCTCAGTTTCATTACCAGCTATTGCAAACACTACAGCGCAAATTTCAGCCTCAATTCATCTTTCCGCTGATGAATATCAGCTGCCAAGCGATCGCGCTGGGGAAATCTGCCCAATACTTTGTCGATGCTGCGCCTCGAGTGAAATCAGAAAGCAAAGAAACAACTGCAATCTTCTCTGACAAAACTGATTTTTGGCAAAATCAAGATCTCGTCAATTATCTAAAAACCCTGGAACTAATGGCTCAAAACCTGCCGCCTTCGACCATAAAATGTGCTTATCTCAGCGGACCCTTCACACTAACTTGTCTGCTGAACGGATTTGCCCAAACCAAAGCGGATCTAAGCAAGAATCCTCCAAAAATCAAAAAACTGGTAACAGCTTGCCGGAAGCTAAACACTGAATTGGCCCAAAAAATTTCAGAGCTGGGAATCGAGGCAATCGTCTTATTGGAACCGGCAGCCAGTTTGTTAACTGCTGAAGATTTCAGGAAATTCCTGCAGCAGCCTCTGGCTTCTTTGGCCGCAGAATATGCTCGCTTGCAGCTGGGTTCCATCTTGCATATCTGCGGCAATACTACGCCACTATTTCCTAGCTTAGCGTCGACAAATTTTCAGGCTCTCAGTTTGGATTCTGCCGCAGCAGGAGTGAATTTGGCAGAGGCGGCCTCGCAGCTCGATTCTGAGCAATATATTTGGGGTAATTTGGATCCGCAGGGAATTATCTATCAGGGCAGCAGCGATCAAGTACGCCATGAGATCTTAAAATTACTAGAGCAGATGCAAGCTTATCCCAAATTCATACTGGGTAGTGGTTGCGATCTAAAGCAAAATACTCCGGCGGCAAATATTCGGGTACTTCTAGATTTTGGCAGATAGCAAAAAGCTGCTTTGCTAGCAGGCAGCTTTTCTGAGGTATATCAAAAAAAAATGGGAATTAGAACAAAGCCTCCACCAAATCTGCTGGCTCTAGCCGATGAGTAGAATCTTTGCCTTCAAAAAAGCAGTGTTCGCCGATCATGTGAATATTAAGGGGAGTCCACTTGATTGTTATATCCTTTTTTAGATTTTTCAAAGTGATCAGACCTTTGCGATAAACCCCCTTGTGCACAAAGGGGCAGAGCAATTTTCCACGATAAGTATCATATTTCACTTCATAAATATCATCGATAATTATTGAGTCGTCGAAACTCTCAAAAGCGCGTTCTGTGAACATCTGCATGCGTTCGGCGATCGCTTTTTCATCAATGCTGAGCTGACCCAAAATAGCGCGATCTTGCTTGATGATTTCGCTAAAATTGCGCTTATCATTTCCCAGAAAACCTTTCAAAGAAAATTCTCCCGGCTGCAGATTTTTTTGGATTTTTTTATCTTCAGGATTTTGTTTCATCGTGCTCTCCTTTTAGGCAAAACTATCGTAGAATATATTATCTTCACTAAAACCACGCTTGGTCAGATCCTTTACCACAGCGCCGATCATGCCCGGACTTCCGCAAAGATAGGCTTCGGTCTTGGCCGGATCCTTGATAAATTCGTCAAAATATTTCATCACATAACCGGTTTTACCTTGCCAATTATCATCAGGATTGGGATCGGATAAAATGGGATAATAGGTAAAATCAGGCAGTTCTTTTTCCAAAGTCTCAAACTTTTCGGTTAGATAAAGCTCTTGCAGATTTCGGGCTCCGAAAAAATAGCCCATACGGCGCTGAGATTTTTCCAAATTGAGATAATCCAACATAGATTTGATCGGAGCTTTGCCCGAGCCTCCCGCTACAAAGATCATATCTTTCTCAGTATCGCGAATAAAGAAATCGCCAAAAGGACCGGTGAAATTGACTTCATCGCCTACCTGCATAAAATCGTGTACCCAAGTGGTACAGATGCCTTCCGGCACTCGGCGAATAATCAATTGAATAGAGTTTTGCTGCTCGGGACTGCTGGAGATGGAGTAAGCGCGGCTGACAGTTTGGCGAATCTTGCCGTAACGCGGCGATTGCAATTGCACATATTGTCCCGCTTTGAAATCTATCTGCTCAGGCTCTAGCAGCTGAAAAGTTACCTCTTTGATATCATGCGTCATCTCATCGATTTTGGCAACTTTAGCTCGAAATTTTTTGATATTGAAGATATCATCGGGAATCTGGATTGCGATCTCTTCTTTCACTTTCACCTGA
The DNA here is from genome assembly GCA_046482725.1 of Cloacimonadales bacterium (SeqCode). GTDB lineage: Bacteria > Cloacimonadota > Cloacimonadia > Cloacimonadales > TCS61 > DAOWES01. Next base: position 4,883 of record JAWOEN010000140.1, on the reverse strand, counting down.
CAAGAGAGGCGGACATTATTCTCTAGCTCTTCAGCTGAAAGAAACGGTTTTTCTGTGGGCAATATCGGGCCACCGCCACTATGGACGGTGCATTTACAAAATCCACAACTGCCTCTGCCACCACAGGCGGAGGGCAAGAATATTTTATTGGCATTGAGCGTGGAAAGCAATGAATCTCCACCCTCTACCACCAATTCTTTTTTCTTGTTAATGATGATTTTCACTTCGCCATAATTGGCAAAGAAATAATCTGCGATCACCAACATAAGGGCCAAAAATGCTGCAATGCCGGTTACGATCAGTACTTGGTTCAATATTATCAAAAGCATAAAACCACCTTATTGGATTACGACGATGCCGGAAAAACCGATAAAAGCCAACGCCATGATGCCGGTGATAATCAGGCTGAGCCCTGCTCCTACCAAACCGGCAGGTACAAATTTTTCTTTGATCTTCTGCCGAATGCCGGCCAAAGCCAAAATTGCCAATAACCAGCCCAAGCCACTTCCCATACCATAAGCGATCGATTGCATAAAACTGTATTCTCGGATTATCATGAAAAGTGATACACCCAAGATCGCACAATTGACAGTTATCAAAGGCAAAAATATGCCGAGCGAATAGTAGAGGATGGGCGAGAATCTTTCGATAATCATCTCGATCAGTTGCACGAAAGCGGCAATGACGATGATGAAAATAATATACCAAAGATAGGTGATATCCAGCGGAACCAAGATATAATGATAGACTATATAATTGAGCGCTGTGGTGATGGTCATCACAAAAGTTACAGCTACTCCCAAGCCCCAAGCTGATTCCACATCTTTGGAAACCGAGAGAAAAGAGCACATTCCCAGGAAATTTGTCAGCAGGATATTACTGGTAAAGATCGCTGCGATAAAGATAACAAAAGCATTCAGTTCCATAATTTATCCTCTTCTTTGTCTTGGCGTGTTGATAATCCAGATCAAAATAGCCAACATGAAAAAGGCACTGGGCGCCATCACCATGATCGACCAACGCGGCCACCAATCACCCAAAACCTGCCATCCAAACAAGCTACCGAAACCAAAAAGCTCACGCACAAATGCTATTATCAGCAGAACTAAAGTGTAGCCCAGGCCGGCTCCGACGCCATCAACCAAAGAATCCAGGGGAGCATTTTTGCCGGCAAAAGCTTCAGCTCGTCCCATAATAATACAGTTGGTGATGATCAGCCCGACATAAGGTCCCAACGATTTGGATATTTCGGGATAATAAGCTTTGAGAAAAAGATCTACGATGATCACATAGGAGGCGATAATCAAGGTTTGCACCATCATCCGGATACGCTTGGGAATAAAATCGCGAATCAAAGAAATGGTGAAACCGGATAGCGCCAAGGTAAAGATCACGCCCAAACCCATCACCAAACTATTGACCAGCAGGTTGGTGACAGCCAAGGCCGAGCAAATTCCCAGAATCTGTTTCCACACCGAATTTTCGGTGAAAGTACTATTGATAAATATCTCTTTTTTACTCATAATTTCGCTCTCAATTCTACCTCGATATCTTGCATATTCTTATAAATAATATCTACAACCGCCTTGGATGAAGCAGTAGCTCCGGTGATCTGGCTGATCTGCCCAGCTTGCAGAGTTTCATTTTCCGCTACCAACTGATATTTTTGCAGAGTCTCATCTACGAAAAGCAGTTTATCGGCAAACTGATCTTTAAACCAAGCTTCGGTAATGCGGCCACCCAAACCGGGAGTCTCATTTTGGGTAACGATTTCCAGATTGATAATTCTCTTCAGATCGGGAGTAACAGCGAGCAGAGCATCGATCGTCCCCCACAATCCGCTACCGCTGATCGGGAAACAATAGCCCAAAAATTCTCCCTCTTTTTCCGCCTGATAGTAAGCAAATTCGGCTGTTTCAATCAAATTGATATAACGCTGAAAATCTGCTTCTACATTATCGGTGGGGAGATCGAAGGTGGAAAGCACCAAAGTTTTCAGTTGCATCTCCTGATAGTTATTTACCCTTTCAGCTGTTAATTGATAAAATGTCGCTAAAATTCCGATAAAAAAAGCCGTAACAAAGATCATAAAGAGAATCGGGTAAATCCTGCTTTCGCGAAATAATTTCTTCTCTTTAGCCATTTTTACCTGCCTTTACTTTTTTCAATCCGATCTCAATAATCGGCATAAAGATATTGGCGATGAGAATAGCAAACATAAAGCCTTCTGTAAAGAGTGAATAACGCCGGATCAAGACTGTCACAAATCCCACTAAAAAGCCATAAATCCAGAGAGCCAATTTATCTTTGGGAGAGGAAACCGGATCTGTGATCATAAAGATAGCACCAAACATGGCGCCGCCACTGAGGATAAAAGGCAGAGGATTGGCTTGATAGAAAAGAGTGGTAAAGAGAGCAGCTGAGAATAGAAAAGCTACTATGCCTTGCCATTTGGCAGTTTTGGTAAAAACCAGATAGATACCGGCCAAGATAATCAGCAGCGCCGAAGTTTCACCCATGCTGCCGGAAATTGTTCCCAAAAATAAGCGAGAAAGCTGGGGCAAATTTTCCCCGGCATTGTACTCGGCGATCGGGGTAGCCGAGGTAAGCAAGCTACTATTTTGCCAGATTGCAAAGCCACCCGGCCAATTCCTAAAAGGCTGCAGCCAATTGATGGTCATCTCGTTGGGAAAGGAGATATAGATAAAAGTTCTACCCACGATGGCCGGATTGAACACATTCAGTCCAAAGCCGCCAAAAACCATTTTACCAAAAGTAATGGCTACGATCACGCCCACAGCCACGATCCACAAGGGGATGGTCGGCGGTAAGGAGAGAGCCAAAAGCGAAGCTGTAACAAAGGCGGCTGAGCTTACTTTGCCATTTTTCTTCTTGCGGATAAACATATACTCGCTGAGCAGGGCAAAAATATTTGCCACCAAAACGACAGCCAAGACGCGCCAACCAAAGAGAAAAATAGAAAAAAGCAGAAGCGGCAAAAGCGCCCACAATACTTTATCCATCATCTTCTGTCGTAAGATTATTTTCTTCATATCCGAATAATTCCTCGTTTATTTTTCCAATATTTCTACAAATTCTAATTACAAATAGATCTCTTTTCGACAGCTGCAAAAACCTTGCTAATGCTTATCGCCCATCTGCTTGATAAATTGCACTCGCTCGAAAAGCGTATTCTCGCCTGCACTTTCTCGGCTCAATTTGCCACGAAAATCTGCAATGGTTTGATAGCCGTGTTTCTGCATCCAAGCAGAAAGCTGATTTAATGCATCTGTTATAAATTGGGGAGATTTTTCGTAAATGGCCGAAACCACTTGCACACTATCTGCACCCACCAAAAGCATTTTGATCAGATCAGCGCCGGAATGAACTCCGGTGCTGGCAGAAATATCGCAATCCAGCAAACCATTCATGATGCCGATCCAGCGCAAAGTATTGGCTTTATCATCGGCAGTGGTCAGATATTTTCCCATCACCAATTTTTCCTTTTCGATATCAACATCGGGCGCATAAAAACGATTGAAGAGAACCATGCCCTCAACTTTGCTATGAGATATCCGGCGCAAAGTAGCTGCCACATTATCAAAATAGCTGCCCAATTTCACAGCAACCGGGATCTCGATCACAGCAGTAACTTTTTTGATAATCTGATAATAGCTGTCGATAATCTCAGCTGAATCTTTTTTATAATCGGCCGGTAAAATAAAGATATTCAGCTCCAAAGCATCAGCGCCGGCTGCTTCGATTTTCCGAGCAAAATTGGTCCATTTATCAGCGCTCATACAATTTACGCTGGCAATGATGGGAATATCAACAGCTGCTTTTGCCTCTTTGATCAATTGCAAATATTTGCCCACCTTGTACTCTGTCTCATAAAAAACCTGATAATCAGCAGCTTCAGTATGCTGATAGCGAGAATCTGTGCTACTATTGGCCTCGATCTCCAGCAAGATCTGCTCTTCGAAAAGTGATTTGATAACCACAGCGCCAGCCCCGGCCGCAGCCAATTCTTTGATCGACTCCAGATTATCAGTCAAGCCACAAGAGCCTACGATCAGCGGATTCTTCAGCTCCAATCCCAAATATTTAGTTTTCAAATCTGCCATTTGTATTTTAGTTCTCCTTCAAAATTTCTTCATCATAAAGTTTTTCAAACTTCAATTTATGTCCGGCTTCTTCTTGCGATAGACGCAGAAATATCTTTTTGGTCTGCTCATCGTCTACTTGAGCTGCCAGATCTTGGTAGAGTTTGGTGGATTTTTCTTCTCGTTTCATAGCTATTATCAGAATATCCTGATAATCCATATTGTTGGAAGGCTCTTTCTCTACCAGATAATCACTAATCTTCAGATCCTGAATTTTATCTTTCATCTGAATCGATTCATACTCTTTTTTCAGTAGATTTTTCAGCACGGTGATATGGCCTTCTTCCATCTGTTGCAGCTCCAAAAGCATATCTTTTTGGGTTTTGAACTTAACCTTGCTTTGCAAATCTTTGTAAAACTGCACTGCCTCTTTCTCGCGATCTATCGCAAAATTTATAATCTCTTCAAAATGTACTTTGAACATAATTCCTCCTAAAAATGGGATACTGCATTTGGCAGCATCCCAACTATTTTTTGTCTAAATTCTTAATCCAGCGGAGAGAACATATCTTTGCCTACTCCACATTCGGGGCATGTCCAATCTTCCGGTAAATCCGCAAATTTCACATTGTCATTTTCTGCCGGATCATAAACATATCCGCATACATCACATACATACTTTTCCATTTTGTCCTCCTTGATTTTTTATAGAATCGTTAGATTCTTATCTACCTTTTCACTGCTTTATCACGATCAAAATCTTTAGCTAAAACTGCTCGC
>JAWOEN010000113.1:0-13503 GCA_046482725.1 Cloacimonadales bacterium (SeqCode) | reverse complement strand
CCGCCGTAGGTTGACCCGTAGGCGGGTTCGTTGAAAATCTTCTCTTTTCCACTATTCAGCAGCCAGCCCTAAACTTCACTTCTCAGCTCAAAATTACTTCGGATTAACAACTTTTTTGTTCGGTTTGTTCGTTCTTGCTTGTCCGCCGTAGGTTGACCCGTAGGCGGGTTCGTTGAAAATCTTCTCTTTTCCACTATTCAGCAGCCAGCCCTAAACTTCACTTCCATTCTCCAACATCCCGATGAACCGACAGTAGTCGGCACAATCGGAAGTTTAAAAAAAAATCTTGCTATTTATAACAGATAAATAATTTATGAAACCAGAAAAAAACCGAAAAAGGAGTAATTATGAGAGTTCATAATTTTAGTGCAGGTCCGGCAGTATTACCAGAAGAAGTATTGAAGGATGTTCAAGAAAATTTGTTTGATTACAAAGGAAAAGGTTTATCAGTACTTGAGATGAGCCATCGTTCCCCTGAGTATTCTGAAATTATCGAAAGCGCTCGCGCCAGATTGTTAAAGATCATGGGCCTGGGTGATGATTACACAGTATTATTTTTACAAGGTGGAGCCAGTACACAGTTTCTGATGATTCCGCTCAATTTTTGTCCCGAAGGCAAAGTAGCCAACTATATCGATACAGGTGCTTGGAGTACCAAAGCTATCAAGGAAGCCAAGATCCTGAACAAGCAAGTTCATATCGCCGCTAGCAGCGAAGATAAAGATTTCACCTATATCCCCAAAACTTGGGATATCTCTGATAAGGCAGCTTATCTGCATATCACTACCAACAACACAATTCGTGGCAGTGAGTGGAAGATAGATCCTGATGTGCCGGCAGATCTGCCTCTGATCGCTGACATGAGCTCCAACTTTTTGAGCCGTCCTTTGGATTTTGCCAAATATGACATGATCTACGGTGGCGCTCAGAAAAATATCGGCCCGGCCGGAGCTACCTTTGTTGTTATCAAAAAATCGATGTTGGAAAAATGTGCCAGCGGACTTTCCACTATGATGGATTATAACACTCACGCTAAAAAAGATTCCATGTTCAATACTCCTCCCACTTTCGCGATTTATGTAATTGGTGAAGTTTTGAAGTGGATCGAAAATAATGGTGGTTTGGAAGGCATGGAAAAACGCAACGCTGAGAAAGCTGCTTATATCTATGATGTAATCGACAATTCAGAATTTTATCGTGGTACTGTCGTCAAGGAAGATCGTTCCTTTATGAATATTCCTTTCCGTCTGCCCACTGAGGAATTGGAAAAGAAATTTATCGCCGAATCCAAAGCGCAAAAAATGTTCAATCTGAAAGGACATCGCAGTGTGGGTGGATGTCGTGCTTCTGTTTACAATTCTCTTCCCATGAGCTCAGCTCAGGCTTTAGCCGAATTCATGAAAGAATTTGAGAAGAATAACAGCTAAGTAATTGCCTAGATTTGCGGGGAATTAGAGATAATTTCCCGCTTTTTTTTATCAAAAAAATGAATAGAATTAAACAAAATCAAATGGTAAGATTAGCTTTTTTCACAGCTTTTGCCGTTTCTGTTTATGTGTTGGAAAGCTTTATCCCCAAACCATTGCCTTTTCTCAGATTGGGTTTATCCAATATTGTTATCTTGCTTTTGCTGAGCTCGCAAGAGTATAAATCTGCTTTTATTGTAGCTCTCAGCAAAACCGTTATCGGGGGCTTTTTTTCCGGCGCTCTCATTAGCCCCACTACTTTGCTCTCACTATCCGGAACCACAATTTCGCTCTTGGCTATGATTCTGGCACTGAAAATTCAGCTGAGATTCAGCTTGATCGGCCTCAGTATTTTGGGTGCAGTCCTGCACAATATTACCCAAATCGTGGTGGTGCGACTGCTACTAATCCGGCATGATACGATATTTTATTTGACGCCTCTACTGATTTTGACGGGAATAGCCACAGGAATAATTACAGGCTATCTTGCTTATTTACTGAGTGATAGCTTAAGATTAACAGAAAACGAAAACTTAATAAATGAGAGTAATAAAGGATTGGCATGAGAAAATATTTTTTTAGATTTCTAACGATATTTATTTTTATTGTGATATTTTTTGCAGGTATCGGCTTTGGTTTGTTCAGGTATTATGAACGCGAATTGCCACCTTTGGCTGAGCTGCAAAGATTTGATATGAAAGTGGGCTCGGAAGTTTATGATAACAAAGATAATCTGATTCATACTTTCTCGGTGGAAAAACGAAAGCTGACTAAATTGGACGAGCTGCCTTACTACCTGACAGATGGTCTAATCGCGGTGGAAGATAACAATTTTTATCAGCATTGGGGTTTGGATCAAAAAGGTCTACTTCGCGCGTTGCTGATAGATATGATGCAGGGCAGCTTTGCTCAGGGTGCTTCTACCATCACTCAGCAATTGGCCCGCAACATGTTTCTGAGCTTGGATAAACAGATTCCCCGTAAAATCAAAGAGCTACTTTTGGCAGTACAGATCGAGAAAAATTTCTCCAAAGACGAGATCTTGGAATTCTATCTAAACAAAGCACCTTTTGGTCCCGGTTTGTACGGGGTGGAAGTAGCCTCGCAGAGATATTTTGGTAAAGATGCCAAAGATGTAAATATTGCAGAAGCTGCGCTGCTGATCGGTATGCCACAGTTGCCCAGCTCTCGCTATCCCTATCGCTATTACGAGCGCGCTCTTAGTCGGCGCAACCTGGTTTTACAGCGCATGCTGAAACGAGGGGTAATAAACCAGCAAGAATATATTCAGGCTGTAAATAGCGAGATCGAATTGGTGGGCCAGGATGATGATAGCTCGGCCAATGATTATTTTGTGGAGCATATTAGGAAATATCTGGAAAAGAAATATGGGACGACAGCTTTATTCACCGAAGGTTTGAAAATTTATACAACTTTGGATCTGGAGCTGCAAGTTTATGCCGATAGTGTCTTGAATGAGACCTTGCGGAAATTTGAGAATAAAAATAATTATGAAGTAAAATATGCTGATTTTCCGGCTGATACGACCGACATCAAAACTGATTATGTCCAGGGTGGAGTTTTTTCGATTGAGCCAGAAACCGGCTATGTGCGAGTGATGATCGGTGGTAGAAACTTTGAGCATAGTAAACTAAATAGGATGACTCAAAGTAATCGTTCCCCCGGAAGCTCTTTCAAGCCGATTATCTACACCACAGCAATTCAAAATGGCTACACTCCTGCTACTGTAATTCAGGATGAACCTACCTATTTTATCGAAGCTGATACTTTGCTTTGGAATCCCCAAAATTACTCCAATAATCATTTTGGCTACACCAGATTGCGTCAGGGCTTGAAAAAATCTCGCAATATATTTTCTGCCAAGATGACCTATGATCTTGGACCTAGAAAGATTGCCGATAATGCCAGACGTTTTGGCATCTCCACACCTGTGCCGCCAGTCTATTCATTGGCAGTGGGCAGCTTGGAAGTTCGGCCTTATGAACTGATCTCAGCTTACACCACTTTCCCCAATGGGGGAGAGCGCACCCAACCCATCTTTATCCGCAGGGTGGAAGATAGTCGCGGTAATATTTTGGAAGCTGCCGAAGTGGAAAAAATACGAGTTATCGATGAAAAAACTGCATATCTAATGTCAAATTTATTGCAATCGGTAGTCGATGATGGCGGTACCGGAGTGGGTATTCGTTGGCGCGGCTACAAATGGACAGCCGCCGGCAAGACGGGGACCACAGATGATTTCCGCGATGCTTGGTTTATCGGATTCAACAAAAAGCTGGTGACCGGTATTTGGGTCGGATTTGATGATAATAGTAAATTAGGTAGCGGACAATCGGGAGCTACAGCAGCTTTGCCTGCCTGGCCCTATATTATGAAAAAAGCTATCGAATTGGATTCGCCGCTCGCTGCTAATGGGCGCCCGATTATCGATGGCTCCGAATACAATTTTATCAAGCCGGAAGGTATTATCACAGAGCGCATCTCTCAGAATACCGGCTTATTGCCCAAATATAGTTATGAAGAAACTCTGGATGAGATTTTTATCAACGGAACTCAACCTACACCGCTTTCCGATAGTCTCAGCTACAATTTCTATCCCACAGCCTATCGGGTCAATGAGCAAGATTCCTTGGTGATAGATCTGGGGGGACGCCCTTATCAATGGAGCGAGCGCCCCAAAGTTTACCGCACAAAGATAGATTTTACCAAGCGTGATTCATTAGAGCTTTATCCCAGATTGGAGATCCCACGGGATATTGACAGTCTCTACTATCTGTTGGATGGAGTTTGGCATAAGCAACCGGAAAATGTGCACGCTTTGGAGATCGAGCTTTCAGAGCAAAATCTAGCTTATAAATTTCAGCCTGCTATTTGGCAGCAAAGCCAGATCGAAGCAGTCGATTGCTTTGTCGACACACTTTCATATTCCTGGCCCGATAGCATCTTGTGGCGCAAGCGACCTCAGCCGCAAAGGCTGGATTTGCGTGGAGCCAAGATCATGAAAGATCATCGTTATGTCGAGCGCCCCGACAGCTTGTTGTGGTGGGGCTGGCAGCCCGATTCCTTGCAGGTTCCGGCAGCTGATGATCTGGATATTTTGATCGATAGTTTGTGGCAAGAGAGCCAAACCGAGCAAGACTCTGAGGATAATCAATAGATGCTTACTGCGATATTGAGCTTCCTGATTTTGGCAGCTTTGGGTCTCTATCTCTATTACCTCTATCTTTTTTCACGAGGCTTGCAAACTCAATCCGCTTTGCTAAAAAAGGTGAAACCCAAAGTTTCGGTGGTGATAGCTGCCCGAAATGAAGAGAAAACTTTGCCGCGTCTGCTGACAGCGCTGATCAACCAATCTTATCCGGCAGATTTTTATGAAGTCATCGTCGCCAATGACCAATCCACAGATAAGACGGCAGCGATTGTGCAGGAATTTTCGGAAAAATGGCCGGCGATAAAGCTCTGCAATGTGCAGAATCGCCAGCAAGTGGTTTCGCCCAAGAAGAACGCTTTGCAGCAAGCGATCGAGCTGGCTGAAAATGAGATAATCCTCTCTACAGATGCTGATTGTCTGGTGGGAAAATATTGGATCGAGGCAATGGCCAGCGAATACAGTGATCCTGCCGTGAAAATGGTTTGCGGATTTTCTAAAACCAAACCAGGAGCTTGGGCAACTAGCAGCTGGGTAAAAAAGTTTGAACACTTTGACTTTATTGCCATCTTCAGTGCAGCTGCCGGAGCGCTGGGCAGTGGAAAATATTTCTCCTGCTCAGGCCAAAATATCTCTTACCGCAAAGCAGATTTTCTGGAGGTAGGCGGCTTTCGCAAGATTTGGCATCTGATCTCGGGTGATGATGTGAACTTGCTACAGCTTTTTCGGCAAGCTGATAAACAGGTAAGTTTTTGCCTCAATTATCATAGCTTTGCTACTACCAAACCGGTAGAATCGTGGAGAGAATTGTTCAATCAACGCAGTCGTTGGGCTTCCAATATGAAGTGGCAACTGCAACTCAATCCGGAATTTTTTCTCTATCTGAGCTCGGCTTATCTGCTGACTGTGTTTGTCTATCTGCTCTTTGCAGTGAATTGGTGGTTGCCGCTGGCGATAATTTTGCTACGTATGGGATTGGAACTAAAATTTCTGAAACTGGCTTTTGGTAGATTTAAAATCGAGCCCAAAATCCTGAAATTTTATCCGCTCTGGTTTCTGATCCAACCCTTCTATATGCTGGCTATCTCGCTTTTGGGTGCCTTAAATATATTTTCTTGGAAAAAATAGATTGATCTGTTTTTCCAAGCAGGATAAAAAAGTTCTTTGTTTGATAAATGCAAATATTTGTTTCAACTGAACATGGGAGGAATGATGAGAAAGATGATTTTAATGGTAGCCCTCAGCTTGGTGCTGTTGCTTTCAGCTCAAAGCGATTTTGAGGCTTGGAAAAAAGCTCAAAGCGAGCAATTCGAGAATTTCAAAACAAAAGAAGATGCTGCCTTCTATGAATTTTTACAGGAAAATTGGAGTGATTTTGCCGCTTTCAAAGGCGAGAAGCAAGATGTTGTGCCCAAGCCTCAAACCGTTCCAGAAGCGGAAAACGAAAAGCTGGTAGAACCTGAAGAGGCAGCTCAAGCCAAAGTGGTGAGCTTTGAAGTGGAAGAGGCTGAGAAAGAGGAGAATATCTATTTTGCTGTCGATAAAACTAAGCCGATAATTGAGATCAATTATTTCGGATTGCCGATGGATTATAATTATGAAGCCAATTTTGAGATTGATCTTAGCAATTTGAGCGAAGATACGATTGCCAATTTTTGGATGAAAGCCAGCAATAGCGATTATGAGAAATTTTTGGAGCAGCTGCAGACCCAGAAACAGAAGATGAACCTGAATGATTGGGGCTACTGCCTTTTGGTAGATAAGATCGGGCAGAAAGTAGCAGCCGGAGATGAAAAGCTAAACCAACTCTTCAATTGGTTTATTTTGCTGAAAAGCGGCTACGATAGCAAGATCGGCTACAACGAAAATGATATCTACATCCTTTTACCTTCGGCCAATAAACTGTTTGGCGTTTCTTATATCATCGTGGATGAGCAGAGATATTACGCAGTTTCCTTCAGTCAGCAAAAGCCGCTGGAGATCGCGATCAGCACTTATGAAGGCAGCTATCCTGATGCTGATGATCTGATCGATATGAGCGTGGGAACTACTCCCAATATTCAATCTGCCATTGTGGAAAAAGAGCTGAAATTTAGCTATGCCGGCCAAGATTATACGATCCCAGTAAAATATGATGCTAATGCAGCAGAATTTTTTCGCAATTATCCGCAAACAGATCTGGATGTTTATTTCGAAGCTCCTCTTTCTGATCTGGCGATGAGCACACTTTCTGCCGGTTTCACACCGATTTTGCAAGGTCAGAGCGAGCCGGAAGCGGTGAATATCTTGTTGCGCTTTGTGCAGACAGCTTTTCAATATCAGACAGATGATGAGCAATTTGGGCGCGAGAAGAGTTTCTTTTCCGATGAAGTGCTTTTTTATCCGGCCAGCGATTGTGAAGATCGCTCTATTTTATTCTCTTATCTGGTGCGGAATATTTTGAAATTGAATGTGGTGGGCTTGGATTATCCGGGGCACATCGCAGCAGCAGTAAACCTCAATACAGATCTAAAGGGAGATTATATTTTGCACGATGAGGCAAAATATATCATCAGCGATCCTACCTATATCAATGCTAATCTCGGCATGACCATGCCCCAGTTCCAAGATGTTCAACCCAAAATAATCGAGTTGAGCAGAGTAGCGGAGTAATTTGTGAAAATAGTAATTTTTGATGATCAGTATAGAGAAAATTTTTATCCTCTCACCCTGACTCGCCCTGTTAGTGATTTGCGAGTAGGAGTACTAAAATTGCGGCAGCGTTTGCAAGCCTATTTGGCAGCGGAAGCAGTGGGGATTTTTATGGATCCGGCTTTGGCAGCTCTTTTTCAAGAGCGTCATCCAGATTGGCAGATCAATCAGCTGCCGAAAGAAGAGACTATCTTTGTCAACAGTCGGCTGAAAATAAGTGATGAACTGGCTGAGAAGATCAGCAAGCTGCCGGCGTCAACAGTTTTGAAGCAAGCAGATATCGTGCTGGCCGCGCGCCTAACGCCCACTGTTGCCAAACCCAGCGAGATCTTTTCCGATTTTGATAATTGCCAAAAAATCGAGATCAAGGCGGAGTTGTGGCAATATCTGTGGGAGCTGGTGGCAGCCAATAGCAACTATCTGCAGCAAGATTTTGACGACTTCTTTTATGATAGGGACAACCATTTTGAGACCGAGATGGGAATCACGATCTTGGATCCTTATAATATCTGGTTGGGCGCAGGTTGCAAGATAGCGCCCGGCGTGGTGATCGATGCTTCCGAAGGACCGGTGATTTTGGATGAAAATGTAAAAATCATGCCCAATGCTGTGCTGATCGGGCCTTGCTATATCGGGAAAAACAGTACGATAAAAGTTGGTGCCAAGATCTATGAAGGAACCTCGATCGGACCACGTTGCAAAATTGGCGGCGAAGTGGAGGAGAGCATAATCTTGGGTTATAGCAACAAGCAGCACGATGGATTTTTGGGGCATAGTTACCTGGGCGAGTGGATCAATCTGGGCGCCGACAGCAACAACAGTGATCTGAAAAATAATTATGGTAATGTCAAGCTCTACGATTATGCTAGTGGAGATTTTTTGGATAGTCAGAGCCAATTTATGGGTATGATCATGGGAGACCACAGCAAAACAGGCATCAATAGTACGATCAATACCGGAACGGTGATCGGGGTGGCCTGCAATCTTTATGGTCGCAATCTGATCGATAAATTTGTGCCCGATTTTAGTTGGGGCGAATTTGGCGAACTGACGAGGCATCGTCTGGATAAATTTTATGAAAGTGCTGACCTGGTCAAGCAGCGCCGCGATAAACTATTATCCGACAAGGAAAAAGAACTTTACAAGAAAATCTTCCAAAATGAATTTACCCATAAATTATCGGAAGATAAATAAAAATATAGCGCGTAAGTAACTGCATATTTATCAGCTGCTTGCGTAAATAAATGAGGTATAATGCAACAAATAGTCGAGATCATATTTCGCACCGAGCGTGTGGAATATTTTGTAAATTCCAAACACTTGAAATTGGAGCCCGATACGCAGGTAATCGTCAGAGTAGAACGGGGCGAAGATATTGGGCGAGTGATAAATTGTTCGGTTCATTCGGAAGAATTGGAACAAAAATATATGAAACGCGGTTTGAACAAGATATTGCGGGTGGCTACCGAAGAAGATCTACATCAATTGGGGATCGTGGAGCAACGTGACGCAGAAGCTCATGCCAAGTTTGTCGAATTGGAAAAGAAACACTCTTTTGATATGAAGCTTTTAGATACAAAATACCAACTAGATGGCAATAAGCTCACCTTCTTTTTCTCCGCTGACGGCAGAGTCGATTTTCGTGATTTTGTACGGGAATTGGCCAATGAATTTAAGACCAGAATCGAGCTGCATCAGACTTCGGGCCGCGAAGATGCTCGGCGCTTGGGTGGCTTGGGAATTTGCGGCAAAACATATTGCTGCGTCAGCTGGATGCGCAAATTTGATCAGGTTACTATTCAGATGGCCAAAGATCAAAATCTGCTGAGTAATTTATCCAAAATCTCGGGACCTTGTGGCAGATTGCTCTGCTGCCTGAGATATGAAGAGAGTGATTATACCAATAACAAGCAAGATTTTCCACGTCGGGGTGAGCGCGTAATGTATCATGAGCAGGAGATGAAAGTAGAAAACAATGATTTCTATAATGGCCGCATCTATCTGCGCGCTGCCAACGGAGATAATGAGGTGATCACACTCGAGATGTACAATATCCTCAGCAGTAAAAATGTGCGCAAGAAGTGTCCGAGCAATTGTGCCGAACATCATAAATCTGAGCCGGAAAAAGATCAGTTGCAAACAACTGACAAAAATAAGCAAAATTGAGCAGTAGATGCAGCATTTTCTGGAGCTAGATCCGGCCGACTTGAACGCATTGCTTTTGCAATTGGTAAATCGCCAATACCGAGTCAAGCAGATCAATAATTGGTTGTTTCAGCAGCTGGAGAATGATATTAGCAAGATGAGCAATCTGCCCAAATCGCTGCGGCAAAGTTTGGCAGCAGAGCTCGATACAGTTCTGCCCAAGATCATCTCACAGCAAATATCCAGCGATGGCACCAGCAAATTTTTATTGCAACTGGTCGATGCCAGCCAGATCGAGATGGTTTTGATGCCGGCCGCAAAAAAAAATACACTCTGCCTCAGTTCTCAGGTCGGTTGCGCCCGTGCTTGTCAATTTTGTGCAACAGCTACTTTGGGCTGGCAGCGAAATTTGCAAGTCTCAGAAATCTTGGCTCAGGTCTATTTGGCCAAGCAATTCTTGGGCGAGCAGAAGCTGACCAATCTGGTCTTTATGGGCATGGGTGAGCCGCTGGATAATCTGGCAAATGTGATCAGGGCGATCAAGATTTTGCAGCATGAGCAAACTTTTAGTTTTAGTCCGCGCCGCATCACAGTTTCCACTTCGGGCATTATTCCCGGGATCAAGCAATTGGCAGCCAGCGGGCTCAAGGTGAAATTGGCTGTTTCGCTCAATGCGGCGCTCGAGAGCAAACGCGATATTTTGATGCCGGTCAACCGCCTCTATCCTTTATCCGAGCTGAAAAAGGCTTTACTCGATTTTCGGCGAGAGACCAATTTTCGCATCACTTTCGAATATGTGATGATCAAAAACTTTAATATGGATGAGGAAGATATCAAAGCTATCAAAAGATTTTTGGGCGATATCTCCTGTAAGATCAATCTGATAGCCTGGAATGCTGTGGAGGGTTTGCCTTATGAGGCGCCGGATACAGCCGAGATAGAAAAATTCAGCACTGCTTTGCAAGTTCTTTCGGCAGCTGTAACACAGCGCAAAAGCCGGGGAAATGATATTGCGGCAGCTTGCGGGCAATTGGCTGCCCAAGCCAAGAAGGAGAAATGATGGATAGAATAGAGAAACTCAGCCAAGAATTTTTGGGAGAAGATTTTAGAATTGATCCCGAGCGAGTAGCGCAGTGGCCGGTGGAAATCGAGAACTTGGCGCAATATATCGACCATACTATTTTGAAAGCAGATGCCACAGATGAGGCGATCATCAAAATCTGTCAGGAAGCAGAAGAACATCAATTTCGCAGTGTCTGTGTCAATCCGGTCAATGCAGCCTTGGCTCAGAGTAATTTGCCGACAGTCGATCTTTGTTGTGTGGTAGGCTTTCCCTTGGGACAGAGCAGCTCCCAGATCAAGGCAGCCGAAGCCAAAGAGGCAATTGCCGCAGGAGCAGCTGAGATCGATATGGTGATCAATCTGGGTTGGTTAAAATCCCAAAAATACCAGGCTGTGGAAGCTGATATCAAAGCTGTTGCGGCCGAGTGTCATGCGGCTGCAGCTATATTGAAAGTAATCATCGAAACTTGTCTTTTGACTGAAGAAGAGAAGATCATCGCTTGCCTGCTCAGCCTGAAAGCCGGGGCAGATTTTGTGAAAACATCCACCGGCTTTAGCAGTGGTGGGGCCACAGTCGAAGATATCGCTCTGATGCGAGCTGTGGTGGGTGACAAAATTGGGGTGAAAGCTTCCGGTGGCATCAGAGATCGCCAAAAAGCTGTAGAGATGTTGCAGGCAGGAGCCAATCGCATTGGCGCCAGCAGCGGCATAAAAATCATAAAAAAATAGGATTATTTAATGCAAGTAAAGATAGCCGGCTACAATATAGACCAGAGTCTGATCGCACAAATTCCCAATCAAAACCGAGCTACCCCGGAAACTATTTCGGCCGCTTATGCCCGCATTAGTCGCAGCAAGAAAGATGTAACAACTTTGCGGCAGCGCGCCTTGGAAGAGGTGGAAAAAGCACGCCAATCCAATGAAAATATCATCTTCGAAATGGGGCATAGCAGCGTGGCTGAACATGCCGTGTTCAATTTTGATCTGATCGGAGTTTCCCGCTATTTGGTGGAAACTATCCAAAAAACGCGCTTGGCTTCATTTACCGAAAAATCGCAGCGCTACGTTACTTTGGATGGAGATTATGTAGTGCCGCCCGAGATCGTGGGCAGCAAATTGGAAAAAGATTTTCATAACGTGATTGCCATGCAAAACAATCTTTATGACCTGCTTTATCAGCGCGGAACCGAACATCTGAGCAAACATAAATTTGCCGGATCCCAACGCGAGCTAGAGGGCAGAGCCAAAGAAGATGCCCGCTATATGCTGGCTTTGGCCACGGAAACTCAGATGGGGATGACCATCAATGCTCGCAGTTTGGCAAAACTCCTACGCCGCCTCGATGCGGTGGGCTTTGCCGAAGCCCAACAGCTGAAACAGGAGCTGGAAGCTGGAGTAAAAGCTATCGCACCCAGCTTGATACGCTATACCCAAAGCGCCGCTTTCGAGCAAGATTGCGGCAGATTGATTCCCGAATTTGCTGCTGCCAAAAAAGCAACTACCCTCAAACTCTTACGCACCAGCAAAAATGTCGACGATGAAATCATCAAAGCAATGGCTTTCGAAAAATATGGCGCGGATGCTGTGAGCTTGGAACATTGGGTCGATGAGCTCGATAGCAAGAAAAAGCAAAATATCTTCGACCAACTATTTTCCGAGATGAAATTTTATCATACTGTGCCCCGAGCTTTCGAAATGGCGGAGTTTGCCTTCGAATTCTCGGTCTCTTCCTGCTGCTTCGGCCAATTGAAAAGACATCGAATCAGCACAATTCTGCGCAGCCAATACCATCCGGAGCTGGGCTATGTGGTACCAAACTTATTGAAAGAATTGAAAGTTTCGGATGAGATTAAGCTGGTCTTAAAATCTGTGCATGAACTCTATTATAAATTGGAAAATCAGCAACCAGGTTTGGGCAATTATATTCTGACCAATGCTCATAAACTCAATATCATCTTCAAGGCAAATCTGCGAGAGTTATACCATTTCGTGCGCTTGCGTTCCGATCAACATGCCCAGTGGGAAATTCGGGAATTATCCCAAAAACTGGAAAAACTGATCAAAGAGCAAGCCCCGCTGGCAGCCAAATATCTGATGGGCAAAGATAAGTTTGAAAATTTGTAAAATTTACAGAAAAATGTAAAAATATAGGAAAATCCTCAAGCCGAAACTTGAGGATTTTTTTTGCGAAAAAGCTTTATTAGGAAGGAATTACCATCACCGGACAATTTGCCTTTTGAATAATATTCTCGGAGATATTGCCAAAGAAAAGATGATACAATTTGCTGTGCTTGTGCGCACCCAAAATTATCAGGTCAGCCCGAAATTTCTGAGCTTCTTCGATAATGCTCTCATCCACATCTCCTTCATGCAGTATGATCTCAGCCTCAATCCCTTCCCGAGCCAAATCGTTCTTGAGCTCTTCTAGCTCTTGCTTGTTGCGCTCTTTCTGGTTCTCATAAGCTTCCAAGGCCAAATGCTGATCGTATTGATGCGCTCCCAAAAAGGGCAGCAGATAATCTGCATGCATCAAACAGAGCTGAGCATCAAAAGTCTTGGTCAATAATTTCGCCTGCCGCACCACCTGCGGGGTAAGCTCGGAAAAATCCAATGCTGCCAATATTCTTTTCATCTTGCACCTCCTGTTTGCATTATTTACTTTTATCTTTGCCGCGATCTTTGTCAAATTGAAAAATCACTGCAGCCGATCTTTGGCTGATTCTGGGCGCTAATTAGGGGGGGATTTCTAGGTGGAGGAAGCTGTACAGGTCTTCTAGTTTAGTTTGAGAACTTCAAATAGTATAGAAAGGCTGAATCAATAAATCAGGAGAAGAGAAAGAGTTATTAGAATTTTTCCCAATAGAGAATCTGTTATCAGGCTGATAGGAGCTCTGTTGATAGAACTTCACGAAAAATGGAGTTCGGGGAAGAGATATTTCAATATGGAAGAATATTATAACTCAATTGAAG
>JAWOEN010000051.1:0-6037 GCA_046482725.1 Cloacimonadales bacterium (SeqCode) | reverse complement strand
ATCAAGCGCTTGAAACTATCATTTTTGATCAAGCCGTTCCAAGCCAAAAAGAAGAGATAAGGTGCGGATTTTTCGGGAAAATAATTTCTAATAAACTCATACTTGCGCTTGATATAAGCTTTGGGCGTGATATGACTATCCATGCCGAGCAAGAAAAAATAGATGCGCTTGCCATAATATTTCAGGTCATTGATCAGCTCGGGCGTCACACTTTTGGCACTGAATCCGGTTTTATCAGCATAAACCATATTGAGAAATTCGATATCTTTGGTCACAGATTGCAGCGTATAGCAATTGTGAAATTCGCGATGTTCACGTTGCGAGATCCTGGTATCAGCCCTCTCGATCGGCGTTAGCGGCTGGGTAGCCTGCTTTATATTTTTCTTGCTTGTAGACATTTTGTCCTCCTGAATTTCAGTTAATATTTAAGTTCACTAATCTTTATGATTGATACTGTGAAAATATATGATTTTCCCACAGCTTTGCCAGCACTATCTTGCTGAAAAGTTAGCTTCCAACCTCAGAGATTTTTCTACAATCTTCAGCTAGGAAAAATCACTTCATATATTTTGCTTTCCACTCCAAATCCACTTTTTCATAAGCCAGATTATAGAGATATTTTTCGATTTTTTCACGCAGACTACTATCGATTTCACGCTTCACCGGATAGATCTGCGAGTTTAAGATACGTTTCGTTAGATTGATTGAAGCCTCGATAGTGGTATCAAAGCCACTTTGGGAAACATATTGCCAAGCGTCATCTGCAGTGTGGATATTAGAGGAGGCTTCTCCTCCCATCCGGAAAATATTTACCGAGGGAATCTCATATTGACTGAACGGCATGCCGTCCGAACTAAAAATATCCAGCTGGGATTTGAAGCAAAAGCCCTGCTCTTTGCTGATGCCATCTATATAGCCCAATAAATTGTGATTGCCGATTACATTGAAATGATCTATTCCAATCGGGTCTCCAGCTACATCAATATTGATTACCAAACCCAAACGCTGTTTGATCTCTGACAAATGCGCCTTTACATAAGCTTGGCTGCCCAACAAACCAAGTTCTTCTCCGGAAAAAAAGACGATCCGCAGATCGCGTTGCGGTTGATTTTTACTAAAATATTCTGCCAGTTTCAGCAAGCATACTGTGCCGCCGGTATTATCGCTGGCTCCCGGACTAAGAGCCACCGTATCATAATGTCCTACTGCCAAAGTAAGATTTTCATCTTGGCCTTGGCCGGGAATATCTACCACAATATTGCGAGCTGTGCGCTTTCTTACTTCTTGCACAATCTCCAGCTCGATCAATTTACCACTGTATGTTCTCAATTTTTTGGCAGTGGCATAATCCACATTTACCGAATCCACATAACCCTGATCTACACTGCTCTGGCGATGCGATGAACTATTTACCTGCTTACCGGGTCGGCCGATGCCGATGTAGCCAGCGACTCCATTATCCTTCAGAATATTAGCCAGGCCACGGCTAAAGCCATAGCTCATCACAATCTTACCGCGATAGGCACCGCGATTGAATTCCACCGCTTCTGCATTATCCAAAAAAATCAGCTCGGCTCGCAATTTAGTACTGCGGTTCAAACCATAAGGATGAGCCGCAAATTCTTCGCCTTCCACCACGATTTTTGCCTCACCAGTCTCAAATCCAGTTAGATTAAATTCTTCATATTTAGCGTCCAGGCCCAATTTATGTAAATAATCACTAATGATTTCTACAGCCCGATCTTCTTCAGCGCTACCGGCTATCCGTTCAAAATCTAAACTTTTTACCACTTCCATTGCTTTTATCATCTTCTAATCCTCCTGTTTGGGTTTTATATTACTTGCCTGACAGATTTTATGTTCATTCATATAATTACGCAATTGCGCCATCCATTTTGTCTTGTTTCCAGGATATTCTCCCAAAGCAATCTGGTTACGTTGGAGATTGGAAGTAAATAATCTGGAGATGACAATATCTTGCCTGAGACAAGAGATAGAGTTCGCCAAAAGCGGGATATATTGATCTATTGTCAGAATTTTCCAATCATGCGCTTCGACCAATTTGGCCAATTCTGTATTTTGATAGCAGACCAAATTGTGAAATTTGACCTGCTTGATATGGGGATTGGCAGAAACATATCTGATAGTTTCCAGCATCTCCTCAGTAGTTTCTTGCGGAATGCCCAAGATCAGATGTACTCCCACTTCCAAACCTGCTGCGCCACAGAGCTCGATCGCTGCCTGCACCGAAGCAAAATCATGTCCGCGCTTCAATAACTGCAAACTCTGAGCATGGATAGTCTGCAAGCCCAATTCCACAGTTACCGGCACCGGTAGATTTTTCAGCATCTCCACCACTGCCGCATCCAAATAATCACTACGGGTAGAAACCACCAAGCCCACCATATCGGGATGAGCCAGCGCTGCCAAATATTTTTCTCGCAAATCTGCTAGATCGCCGGCGGTAGATGTTTCATCTTGAAAATAAGCCAACAAAGCTACGTCTCCGCAATTATTTTTGATCTGCGGAATAATCTGCTGCATCTGCTCTGGGATCGAGAGATTTTGAGACTGATAAGCTCCGGTGAAGGTTGCGGGATTGCAAAAGATGCAGCCGCCGTTTGCAATTCGGTGCGGGCAAGTTTGCCCGATCGATAGACCTACTCGAAATACTTTGCGTCCGAATTGAGCTTTCAGATGATCTGAGTAGGTGTTGATCAGCTGCTGCAAAGTTGGAGCTTTAGTTTTGATAAATTTCTCCGTTTATACCTAGGGGTAAACCAGGTGATGCGCATTGGAAAAAAGAGTAAGAATATCATAAGCATTGGAAATCTCTCCCACAGCGACACGTTCTACCACATCATAAAATTTCACGCAATTTCCGCAAATCATCAATTTTATTCCCAAATCCTGCAGCTCTCGCAATGCTTCCAAATAGGAAGAATCGTCCAAAGTGAGAAATACTGCCTGATGATAGAAGACGATCGCTGCGGGCAAAGGGCGCACTTCTTTCAGGGTAGCCATAAATCCGGCAGTCAGCATCTGCCCCAGTTCATCCTCAGCTACACCTTTGGTCTTAAATACATAGACCGGACGGGCAGAATTGTTTGATTGCTCTGGCTCAGGAGCAGCGATCTTGGCGTTATGGACATCGATCCAGATCTCGCTCTCAGTTTCGGAAATTTTGTATTGCTGATTTTCATGTTTCAAAAAACGTTCGATATTTTTCCGAGCAATTTGGTCATCCAAAACCATGCGAAAATCACCTGATTTCTCAGCCAAAGTTTTGCGGGTCAAGATCAAAGGTTGAGGACAGCTAAGCCCTTTGGCATCTACTATTTTCATGTTAAACTCCTGAATATTTTTTTTATTTCGCTGCTTATATAAGTTAAATCGGAGGGGAAAACCGTGTACATATCAAAGATGAGCTTGCCTTCACGCAGGATTGCCAAAATTGGTTTATCCAATTTCAACAGCTCATCAAAAACTGTCTTGGCCTGATTATGTTGGCTCGACAGCAGCTGCACAGCTCTGCTTTCCACGCGTAGATTGGGCAAAGTGCCACCACCTACCTGCGCTTCGCTAGCTATAATCTTAGCAGCTATTTCCGGCTGCAAATTCTCAGCAAAAATCTCGGCTAATTGTTGCAATTGTTCCAGATCACGATTCAGCATGGTAAACATGGGAATATTTTGCAGAAGGTCTGCCTCTTTCAGATAAGATTTTATCACAAAGCTCAGCGCGGCCAGAGTCATCTTCCCCACTCGTAAGGCGCGCATCATGGGATCTTTGTGGATCTGTTGCACCAGCTTCTTTTTGCCGGCAATGATCCCGGCTTGCGGACCGCCCAAAAGTTTATCGCCGCTGAAAGTAACCAGATCGACACCACTCTGCAAAGCAGAATAAACATCAGGTTCGGCAGACAGATCCAGTTTTTGAGGCTTGCGCAACAAGCCACTGCCCATATCATAAACGACCAGGAGATTGTGCTTTTGGCCCAAAGCTACCAGCTCGGATAATTCTGCTTCTTCCGTAAAACCCGAGATGTGAAAATTACTTTTATGAACTTTTAAAATCACCCGGGTTTGGGGAGTGATAGCAGCTTCATAATCAGCAATCCGAGTGCGATTGGTTGCTCCGACTTCCACCATTTTGGCGCCACTGGCAGCCATCACTTCCGGAATGCGAAACGAGCCACCAATCTCTACCAATTCACCTCGCGAAATGATCGCCTCGTGTCCCTGACAAAGATTTTTCAGCACCAACATCACAGCTGCGGCATTATTATTTACCACCACAGCATCTTCGGCTTTTGTGACAAAACGTAGCAAATCCTTGATATGATCATTACGCTGACCACGTTTGCCGCTTTTCAGATCAAATTCCAAATTGGAATAGCCCAACAAATTTTCTGAGAGATGCCGGATCAGCTCTGCACTGAAAGGTGCTCGACCCAAATTGGTATGCAAGACAATGCCTGTACAATTAAGCATCGGACGCAAGCTGCTTTGCGCTATCTTTTCTACGCGAGAGCTGATATTGCTGACAATCTCGACTGTAAATTTGGCCGAACCTCCCTGCAAGATTTCCTGACGCACTTCTGCTAATTCTTCTCTGATGCAATGTGTTACCAATTTTGAACCATATTCTTGGCTCAATTTTGTCAATTCTGCATTAGCCAATAATTTATCCACACCGGGAATTTTTCTCATCTCATTCTGCATAAAATCCTCGCAGTTTTTTTAGGAAAAAAAGTCAGCACCACGCCAAGAGTCAATCTCTTTTCGATTTTTCCAGAGCAGCCCAAATTTTCTTAAAAATATTCTAGGGATAATGTCTCAGCTTTTTCAGCTTTTTTATAAGAGCTCTTAGCCAATTTTTCAATTCGCAAAAACCTTTTTGGCAGTCTTCTTTCTCTTCTGCTAATTTTTTCTTTTTTTCTATCTGCTTTTTTAGCTTAGAGTTATAGAATTTACTTAAATTTTCTGGCACTCTTTTACTGCTTCTGCTAAAAAAATAATTTGACATCTAAAACTCGCTCCCTAAATTTTTGATTGTAGTTAATCAAAAGAAAAATGGAGGCAAGAAGATGAGTTATATTCCATTAAATAGTCTGGGAAATTTTTTCCCTACTCAACCTAGATTTATTCGATATCGAGTAAATGATAAGGCTGAAAATGAGAATTTGAAGCAAAGAAATCTCAAACTGATGCCAATTGATTTGATTGAGCGCGAAAAAAGCTATCAGATAAAAGCAAATTTGCCCGGCTTCAGTCGAGAAGAGATCAATCTTTCCTTGGATCAGCAGGTTTTAGTAATCGAAGCAAAAGGCACTAACTCTGAGCCAAAGCAGAATTACCAATATCTGCAAAGCGAAAGGTATAAGGGCAATTATCAAAGAAGAATTGCCTTGAGCGAGCAGTGTGATTTGGGCAAAATTTCTGCCGAGTTAAGTGGTGGAGTTCTGCAGATTTCCATTCCAAAAATCGCAGAAGCTTCCAGCCAAAAGATAGAAATCAATTAACCAAGTAAAAGGAGGTTGTCATGAGATATGCACCAAGCAAGAGAAGTGAACTTTATCCGATGATGTCAGCTTTCGACAAATTCTTTGAGAGTTTCTGGGAAGATGAACAAGCTGACGAGAATGTAAGAATGATGGCTGTTGACCTGATCGAGCAGGAAGACAAATATCTGGTCAAAGCAGATCTACCTGGTTTTGAGAAGCAGGATATCAACATTTCCATCGACAAGAACAACTTGGTAATCGAAGCTAACCACAGCGAGAAGAAAGAGGAAAAAGAGGAATCTTACTATCGTTGTGAGCGTTATAGTGGCAATTATCGTAGAGTAATTAGTTTATCAGAAAAATGTAAATCCCGGGCCAGTTGATTTTCAAGATCCTGGTATGTGGGGTTTTCCGGTTTCATCGTATGCCCAGGGCCGTAAGGATCTGACGTTCATTTTCCAGGTTGCCGACGATGATCTCCCGGCAGGGGGTGTCAATGACCAGGGTCGGGGCCAGCAGGATGTTTTCCGT
>JAWOEN010000153.1:0-4841 GCA_046482725.1 Cloacimonadales bacterium (SeqCode) | reverse complement strand
GGGTGCTCACGCCGGCCAGGTACATGTCGATGAGGGCCTCCTCGACACTCTCCTCGCGTCTCCGGTATCGTTCGATGACCGCGGACTCGAAGACCGCGCCCTTGAGTTTGGGCACCTTCAACGCGAGCCTGCCGGCCTTGGTCTTCAACGAGGACTATCGCCAGTACCAGGAGCACCTGGTCACGGACACGCTGATCGTCGTCGAGCGCGACGCCGCCCTCGACTTCAGGACCTGATCTGTTTGTTGGAAGAAAGTGATGCAAATTTTGATTATAATGATCCGCATGTACCAAAATTTCATAACGAACTAAATGATAAACATTACAGCTCGGTTAGTTTGGATAAGCTGGAAGATTATGATGCTGTTGTGATCGTGACCAATCATACAGCTTATGATTATGCTGATATTGTGAAACGCGCTCAATTGATCCTTGATACCAGATTAGCTTGCAATGGAATAAAAGCTGATAATTTGGTTAGAATGTAATAATTGATGTTTTTTTTATAAATTTATTTTGGGCATCTACCAATTTTGTAGATGTCCAATTTTTTAAGGTGAATATGGCAACAAACGAACCGATAATGATCGATGAATTGTTTGGGGAACTAGATTTTTCCAAAGCAGAAGAGAAATGGGTGGTAGTGTATACCAAACCCAAGCGCGAAAAGAAATTGGCTAAATATGCCGCAGAAAACCAGATAACTTATTACCTGCCCTTGATAGAAAGCATTCGTCGCTATAAAGATCGTGAAGTAAAATTTACCAAGCCGCTTTTCTCGGGCTATATTTTCTTCAAATGTGATTTTCATCAGAAACGTACTCTGATAGCTTCCGGGCACATTGTCACTTTTATACGAGTACCCAATGAAGCAGAGTTTTTGGGCGAATTGCAGCAGATCTATCTGGGTAAAGAGCAAGGGGCAGAATATGAGCCGGGCGAATATTTCGAGGCTGGCTGCCCAGTGAAAATTATAGCCGGTCCATTTGAAGGCTTGACAGGTGTGGTGAAAAATCAAAAGGATGTAAGGCAAGTAATGCTGAGAGTAAACATGCTGCATCAGGCTGTTGCGCTAACTGTGCAGAGCACAGATGTAGAAATCCTTGATCTTGATTACGACGAGGAATAATCCTCTTAAGTAGTTTTTTATTACTGAACTATTATTGTGGTGTTGGCAGGTTGATTATGAAGAAGATTAAACATATTTAGTAAAGATTTTCATTCAAGGAGGTTTGATGGAAAATTTTGAAGATGTAAAAGTTAATAGTAGAATTCCCAAGTTTTCGAAGAAGAAAGTATTGGGTGGTATTATTTTGATAGCGATAATAGTATTTGTTGCTACAGGATTATACACGGTAAATCCCGAAGAGGTTGGAGTGATCAGGAGGTTTGGTAAGTATGTCAATACTACCCAGCCCGGATTACATTTCAAGATACCGTTTGGAGTAGATAATCTTACCAAGGTAAAAGTGAAAGAAGTCTACAAGCAAGAATTTGGTTTTAGAACTGTTCGAGCTGGGGTCAAATCGCAATTTTCTTCCCGCTCCTACGAGATAGAATCTATCATGTTGACCGGTGATTTGAATATTGCCGAAGTGGAATGGATCGTACAATATCGCATCCAAGATCCGGTAAAATATCTTTTTAATGTTCGGAGCGTAGAAGAGACTTTGCGCGATGTAGCAGAATCTGTGATGCGGCTCTATGTGGGCGATCGTAGTGTGGATGAGGTGATAGTTCTCAATAGAAAAGAGATCGCTGATAAAGCTACTATCACCATGCAAGAACAGCTGCGTGAGTATGGAACCGGCCTGGAAATTATGACGATCAATTTGCAAAATGTCAATCCACCGGAAACTGTCCGCCCTGCTTTCAACAATGTAAACTCTTCCAAACAAGAGAAAGAGAAGATTATCAATCAAGCTTGGCAACAATACAACAATATCATTCCGGAAGCAAAAGGTAAGGCCAAACGTGTGATCGAAGAAGCAGAAGGTTATGCGATCGAACGAGAAAATCGCGCTAATGGAGATGCTACCAGATTCGTGGATATGTACAATAGCTACAGAACAGCCAAGACAGTTACCAAAAAAAGAATGTATTTGGAGACAATGCAAAGAGTTTTACCTCGCATCGAGAAGACATTTATCGTGGATGAAGATCAAAGTGGGATATTGCCGCTGCTAGATCTGAACAAGGGAGGTAAATAAGATGAAAACTAAAAGAACTATTCTCATCGTGGTACTGGTTGCTCTGATCGCAATCTTCAATTCATTTTATATTCAAGATGAAACAGAACAATCGATAATTACCCAGTTTGGTGAACCTATGGGTGAAGCGAATAAAGACGCTGGCTTGCATCTGAAAATTCCCTTTATCCAAAAAGTTCATTTTTTCGAAAAACGAATTTTGCAATGGGATGGAGATACCAAACAGATTCCCACTTCAGACAAACGCTATATTTGGATCGATACTTTCTCGCGCTGGAGAATTTCAGATCCCCTGAAATTTTACGAAACTACTCGCTTTGAATCAAGTGCTCACAGTCGCTTGGATGATATAATCAGTGGTACAACCCGCGACATTATCAGTTCCAATAAATTACTGGAAATCGTCAGAAGCACAAACCGCAAGATGGAATTTACTGCCGAATATCAAACCAGTACTTTTGAAGAAGAAGTAATTTTGAAAGATATCGGCCGAGGCCGCAAGCAGATTGCGGTTGATATTTTTGAAGCTTCCAAAGAGAAGATTACCGAATATGGTATCGAATTGATCGACGTAGAGATAAAGCGCCTCAACTATAATGATGAAGTTCAATCAAAAGTCTTTGAGCGCATGGTTTCCGAAAGAAACAAGATTGCAGCTCAATACCGTTCTGAAGGTGAAGGTAAGGCTGCTGAGATCCTTGGTAGAATGCAGAAAGAATTGGATCAGATAGAATCTGAAGCTTATAAAACAGCTCAGGAAGTGAAAGGTAGAGCAGATGCTACAGCCATCAATATCTACGCCAATGCTTACAATCGTGATCCCGATTTTTATCAATTTCTCAAAACGTTGGAAACTTATGAAGAAACTATCGGTGAGAACAATACACTCATTCTCAGCACAGATAGTGACTATTTCAAATACCTGAAGTCGGTAAAATAAATGAGCTAAGCGATGCATTCAGATAAATATTGGATGAAGTTAGCTTTGCAAGAAGCAAATTCGGCATTTCATATTGATGAAGTGCCGATTGCTGCTTTGTTGGTGAAAGATGATAAATTGGTGGCAAAAGCGCACAATCTTAGCCGAACAAGGCAGGACAATTTGGCCCATGCTGAGAAATTGGTAATCGAAAAGGTTATTGCCGCTGGTGAGAAATTTCTCTATGATTATACTCTTTATGTCACGGTAGAGCCTTGTCTGATGTGTGCAGGCATCATCATCTGGAGTCGGGTGGGGCGCGTAGTCTTTGGGGCGGCAGATGCCAAAGCTGGGGCTGCTGGCTGGGTTTATAACGCACTTTTAGATAAAAGTTTCAATCATCATCCTCAGCTACGATTCGGAGTTTTGGAAAGCGAATGCCGCCAAATTATGCAGGAATTTTTTCTGAAAAAGAGAAATAGTTGACCTCTGGAGTTATCTCTGAAAAAAGTAGCGCCAGATAATTGCGGAGAGTTGCCGGAGCGGTTGAACGGGGCGGTCTCGAAAACCGTTGTACCTTCGGGTACCCAGAGTTCGAATCTCTGACTCTCCGCCATATTTTTAAGGTAATTACAGTTTTAAGATTTGTAGTTCCTTTTTTACGAATTATCCCTGTGGAGATTCGAACTCTAGATAGAGCTGAGCTTTAAAGCTAGATAAACTCTTCAAAACAAATCATTTGGGTAAACCGCTATATTTGCGATGCAAAATAGCTTGTTTACGCCGATTTCTAGAGAAATCGCTGACTCTCCGCCATATTTTCTTTCCAGAGATGAGAACTCTGTTCTTCTTGCTGATTTCTAAAGAGATCGCTTATTTTTACTAACTCAAACTATTTTCCATTTTCTGCATAAATTCTCGATTTTTTAGCGGTTCGGCTGCAGTGATAGCTTTCCGATGATTAAAGCGCGCCCGCCGTTCATCAAAGGCTGCGCTAGCTCGGGGTAAGATCTGCTGCCAATTATCCCAATCAATTGCAGCCAGCTTATTATATTCGGAAAGAAAATTTATTGCTGCTTTTACAAAGTCAGCCTCAGAATAGATCGAGGCCCAAAAGAGCAGAAAAGTGATCAAGTCAGTCTCTTTGGGCAGATATTGCCAATCGGAGAAGTCTACCAGAAAATATCGTTTTAGTTCTGTATCATAAAGAATATTTTTGGGGTTGGTATCACAGAGGCAAATGGTTTGGGGTTCTAGTTGATGTAATTGGTAGAAGAGCTGAGCAATTTCTGCAAAATCAGGCTTGATCTCCAAAAGAGTTTTTGCCTTTAGCAATTGCAGTTTGAGCATATTCTGTTGGGGAATAGAAGCGAAAAATTCGGGGGCAAAAGCAGGGGATTTTATATAAATTTCCAGCTCTTTAATATAATCTTGCTGATTTTGGAAAAATTTCCAAATCTGTTTGCTTTCGGGATAGATCTCAAATCTATTTTTATTTGAGCGAAATGCTTTCATCACTTTTGCCTTATTTTCAGGACGATTTCGCCGCGCTCACTATTGTCCAGATTGCGCACAATTGCTTCAACTGTATCAGCCAGAATTTTTTGCACAAATGGTACGATCTTGATCTCTTTACCTCCGACCGAAAGCTCGACTCGGGCTTGACTGTCAGCGACACAAGCTTGGCGGTTTTTTTCGCCGGATAAGATTTTC
>JAWOEN010000123.1:0-10139 GCA_046482725.1 Cloacimonadales bacterium (SeqCode) | reverse complement strand
TATAGAAGGGGTGCAGTGGTTGAGCGGTCCTAATAAATCCCAACAAATAAAAATACAGAATAATAAAAGAAGCTTTTTTGGATCTATCTCTTATCGTTTCAGGCCTGAAAGGAAAGGTGAATACCGGGTTCCGTCTTTCGAAGTTAAAATAAACGGCAAGGATTTGACTACTGACCCGGTTACGTTCAGGTTACGATCATCAGATCATCATTATCCACCACCTCTTTCAAAGCAACCAAATGACCATTACGTTTGGTTGTCTTCAGAGTAATCACGCCTTTGGAGCCGCGCTTGGTAGTTTTGTAGCTACTAATCTCAGTTCGTTTACCATAGCCATTTTCGCTGATCGCCAAAAGAGTTCCGTCTCGCTTGACCACCACCATGGAAACTACCTGATCACTGTTGCGCAGGCTAATACCGCGCACACCCTGAGAAGCTCTGCCCATCGAGCGAGCATCTTTCTCACTGAATCTGTTGGCATAACCATTTCTGGTTGCTAAGATTATATCATTGTCACCTTCAGTGATCTGTGCATCGATCAGACGATCTCCATCTTTCAACTTGATCGCAATAATGCCATTGATTCTGGGTCGAGAATAAGCTTCCAGATCGGTCTTCTTGATCACACCATCACGAGTAACCATTGTGATGAAATAGGGCTGTTCAAAATCTCTGACTGTGACAAAAGCTTCGATTTTTTCATCTTTTTCGAATTGTAACAAATTCACTACAGCTTTGCCGCGAGCTATTCTGCTAACTTTCGGAATTTTATGAACTTTCAACCAGTAGCATTTGCCCAAATCTGTGAAGAAGAGGATATAAGCATGAGTGGAGGCCACAAAGATATTTTCTACAAAATCTTCATCCTTCAGGTTAGAGCCGCTCAGGCCGCGTCCACCTCTGCCCTGTTTGCGATATGTATAGATCGGTAATCTTTTGATATAACCCTGATGCGAAATGGTAACTACCATATCTTCATCAGCGATCATATCTTCAGTGTCGATATCAGCCGAGCCGTCTAAGATAATGCTACGACGATCATCAGCATATTTCTCTCTGATCTCACTGGTTTCATCTTTGATAATCTGCATACGACGCTCTCTTTTAGCTAAAATATCGCGCAAATCTTCCACAGTTTTCACGATCTCGTTATATTCGTTTTCTACTTTCTCTCTTTCTAGGCCTGTAAGTTTTTGCAGACGCATTTCCAGAATTGCTTTGGCTTGGATTTCGCTGAAGCCAAATTTTGCACAAAGATTTTCGTTTGCTTCACTAGTACTTTTGGAAGCTCTGATAGTAGCGATCACTTCATCGATATTATCCAACGCGATGCGATAACCTTCCAAGATATGCATGCGATGTTCGGCATTTTTAAGTAAATATTCGGTCCTGCGTACTATCACTTCATGTCGGAAATCGATGAAATGCTGGATCATCTCCTTCATGTTTACCACTTTGGGAATTCCACCGACCAAGGCGCGATTATTGACACTAAAGCTGCTCTGTAATTGGGTATATTTGTACAATTTATTCAAGACAGCGTTAGCTTCATAATTTCTTTTTACTACCACCACCAAGCGCATTCCTTGGCGTCCCGATTCGTCGCGAATATCGCTGATTCCCTCGATTCTTTTATCTTTCACCTGCTTCACAATCTTCTCGATCAGCAAAGTTTTGTTTAGTTGGTAGGGAATCTCGGTGATCACGATCAGCTCAGTGCCGTTGCTTTTGGTTTCTATAGCAGCTTTACCGCGCATGATAATGCGACCGGAACCGGTTTGGAAATAATCTTTGATCCCATTTTTGGCAATGATATAAGATCCGGTAGGAAAGTCGGGACCTTTGATATACTTCATCAGATCCAGAGGTTCCAATTCCGGATTATCTACCATGGCGTTGATGCCGTTACACACTTCTGTGATATTGTGAGGAGCCATATTGGTAGCCATACCCACGGCAATACCGGAAGAGCCGTTTACCAACAAATTGGGAAATTTGGCTGGGAAAACCCGAGGTTCTACTCTGGTATCATCATAGTTACCCACGAAATCTACAGTCTCTTTATCCAAATCTTCCATCAGATCAACTGCATATTTTTGTAATCTTGCCTCAGTATAACGCATAGCAGCCGGTGGATCACCATCTTGTGAACCAAAGTTACCCTGCCCATCTACCAACATATAACGCAAGCTCCAAGGTTGAGCCATTCTCACCAATGTAGGGTATATTACTTGCTCACCGTGTGGGTGGTAGTTACCAGAAGTATCACCGGCGATTTTAGCACACTTTCTAAAGCCTTTTCCCGGCGTTAATTTTAGCTCATTCATGGCAAACAAAATTCTGCGTTGAGAAGGTTTCAAGCCATCGCGCACATCTGGTAAAGCACGCGAAACAATCACACTCATCGAATATTCTAAGTATGATTTTTTCAGAACATCTTCTATCTCTCTAAGTTCTATTCTAGATCTATCATGTATCATTTTACCTCCTAAACATCTATCTCGGCGTATTTAGCATTCTGCTCAATAAACTCTCGGCGTGGCTCTACATCATCACCCATCAATACAGTAAACATACGATCGGCTTCGATAGCATCGTCGATCCGCACAGAGGTCAATATCCTACGCTCAGGATCCATGGTAGTTTCCCACAATTGCTCCGGGTTCATCTCACCCAAACCTTTATAGCGCTGCACGTGCAAAGCCTTGGTTCCCATCTCTTTGATCATATCATCGCGCTCTTCCAAGCTAAAAACATAGCGCTTGGTTCGGCCTTTTTGGATCAGGAATAGTGGCGGTTTGGCTATATATATATGTCCCTGCTCGACCAAAGGACGCATATAGCGGAAAAAGAAGGTAAGCAGCAAAGTGGCAATATGTTGACCATCAACGTCAGCATCGGCCATGATAATTACTTTATTATAACGCAATTTACTAATATCAAATTCTTCACCTATACCAGCACCCAAAGCCAAAATCACCGGCTGGATTTTATCGTTGTTCAAGACTTTATCGATCCGGGCTTTTTCTGTGTTGAGCATCTTTCCCCACAAAGCCAAAATTGCCTGGTAAGTACGATCTCGACCCATCTTGGCAGAGCCGCCAGCTGAATCTCCCTCTACCAGAAAGATCTCGGCTTGTTCGGGATCCTGAATAGAGCAGTCTGCCAATTTCCCTGGTAAACTACCACTTTCCAACACAGATTTGCGCCTGGTAAGCTCACGCGCTTTGCGAGCTGCCTCACGCGAGCGAGCGCCCAAAATTGCCTTTTGAGAAATACTCTTGGCTTCGGCCGGATGCTCTTCCATAAATTCTGTCAGCTTTTCATAAACAATCGAATTTACAGCACCTTCCACTTCCGAGTTCTGCAGCTTTGTTTTGGTCTGACCTTCAAATTGAGGATCTCCAACTTTGACACTGATGACTGCAGTAATACCTTCGCGGATGTCACTGCCGCCCGGTGTAACTTTTTCGTTTTTCAGCATATTGTGCTGTTTTATGTAATTATTTACAGCTCTGGTCAGAGCAGATTTGAAGCCGCTGAGATGTGTTCCACCTTCAATAGTATGAATATTGTTGGCAAAGCTGGAAATACTCTCCTGAAAACCTTCGTTGTATTGAATCGCAACTTCGAAATCCACATCATCTTTCAGACCATGGATATAGATCGGATCCTCGATCGTAACTTTTTTATTCTCATTGAGATATTTGACAAAAGAGACAATTCCGCCCTCATATTGGAAATCATGTTTTTTCCCAGTCTTTTCTTCTTCCAATACAATCCTGATTCCCTTATTGAGGAAAGCCAGCTCTCTGAGGCGCGTGGAGAGATAATCAAAGCTAAAATCCAGTACTTCAAAAATTTCTTCATCCGGTCTAAAAATAACTTTGGTACCAGATCTTTCGCTGGTGCCAATAATTTCCAGTTCTTTCATCGGTAAGCCACGCTCATAATATTGATGGTAGACGTTGCCATTTTTGCTAATCTCCACATCTAATCTGGAGGCTAAGGCATTTACTACAGATACACCTACCCCGTGTAATCCGCCGGAGACTTTGTAGGTCTTATCGTCAAATTTTCCACCTGCATGCAAGATGGTCATTACCACCTGCACGCCCGGCATATTTTCGCCCTTGTGAATCTCGACCGGGATGCCGCGTCCGTTATCTTCTACCGAAACCCGACCATCGGCAAGTATCTTGACGCTAATCTCATCACAATATCCGGCCAGAGCTTCATCGATGCTGTTGTCTACTACTTCGTAGACCAAGTGATGCAAGCCACGTTCTGTAGTGCCACCGATATACATGGCAGGACGTTTGCGCACAGCTTCCAATCCCTTCAGAACTTTTATATTGCTCGAAGTGTACTTTGGTGTTGTCATAAATTCTCCTTGTTTATTTTTTCTTCAGTCATTTTCTAAAAATATAATCCAATAAATCAACTAGCTAAAAAACCAGTTTTCAGGTTAAATTTAACCCTTATTTCAGGATACAAATTTCCCGCCTTATCCCATTCCTGTCAATTATTTTAATAGCATAAAGTTAGAGCATTTTAAGGTCATATTTTCCAAAGTTATTTGCAAGCTTTATCTTACTATTTTTCAGTTACTTACATGTGTACTAAATTTTTGGTTGAATTGAGACTGGAATATTTTTTTTATTATGCTCTTTTTCTTGAGCTTTACAAACTATTTTAGCAACTATCAGAGAGCAGTTTTAGAGCAGTTTGACTCAAAGCTTTTTAGGAGCTTTTTTATGATAAAAGCGAGATTTATCTGGGAGGTTAATAAATTATTGCTTTCAAAGTTAAAAATAAACTCTCCTCATCTGGTGAGACTGGCCAATAAACAGACCAAAATCAGGAGTACTTTTAAAAAATATTTCCGCAAAAAAAGGCAGATTCTTACGAATCTGCCAACCCAAACTTTTTCTATCTTCTTAAAGCGAATTAATCTTCCATCATATCCTGCCATTTGCTGTCAGAAGCACTGTTTTTTATCATACCCAAGCTCACATAAAGATCTACCGAACTTTTGCGGGCGATCAGATCTTCTGCCAGGGGATAAGATTTGATTACATTGCCTTTGCTCACATCATTGGAGTAGCGATACTCGACATCTCCCAATTTCAGGGCCAGGTTGGAAAGTTTCAGCCTAGCCTCAGCCAAGCTGAGATTAGCCAGATTGGGCATCCTGATAATTTCGGGGCCATCACTTACCACAACTGCTATCGTTCTAACCTCTTTCGTCTTGATCCCGGAATGAGGTGTCTGAGAAATTATCGCATCTTTTTCGATGCTATCGTCATTTACTCTTTTCTCTATCTCCACATAAAGGTTGGCAGCTTTTCCACGCTTGATTCCTACATTGATATTTGTGCCTACCAAATCGGGAACTTCTACTTCATTGCCATGCCCTACTACCAATTTCATTATCAGATCTGTACCGAAAAAAGCGATGATAAAAATTATTATCATTGCCAAGACAGCTAGTATAAATGCGCTAATTTTCTTCTTTTTCATCAATATATCTCCTCGCTTAATCTTCAGCTTTTTGCAATCTGGCGGCAAAAGCACCATCCATCTTATCGCGGAAGGGCAACGTTTTCAGATAGCCATTTTCCACATAACGCTCGGGCAAATAATCAGCAGCATTGCAGCGGCTGAAATCCTTATTTTTGGCCAAGAAATTCTCAACCTGTTCTTCATTTTCTGCTTTATTCAAAGTGCAAGTGCTGTAGATCAGGCATCCTCCCGGCTTCACAAATTTGGCACCTGTTTCCAAAGCATTCTTTTGTAATTTTAATAACTGTTTCATATCCTGATTTCTTTGCCATCGCAATTCGCTCTTTTTCTGAAAAACACCCCAGCCAGAACAGGGAACATCCAGCAATACCCGATCATAATCGGCAACCTGCGGACCAAACTTAAAGGCATCTTCTGCATAAGTTTTGATATTTGATAATTGCAAGCGTTCGCTAGCGCGTTTTATCTTTTTTATCTTGGCGGGAAATTTGTCCACAGCCGTCAATTTTCCCGTATTCAACATCAACTCTGCCATATAGGTAACCTTGCCGCCCGGAGCAGCAAAGAGATCGAGATTGTTCTCATTGACATGAGGATCGGCCAGCTCCACCACCAAAGCTGCAGCAGCATCTTGAATGGAAAAATAACCTTCGGAAAAAGCTACGTCTTGCAGCACTTGCTTGATTTGGGAAGTGGTAAAAATATTTTCCGTAGCCGGACTTTCAATCAAGAAAATATCTCTTTTGCGAAAATATTCTTTCAATAGATTTGGTTCGGTAGCAAATTTATTTACCCTGAGGCTGAGGCGGGGATTTTGGTTGAAATATTCACACAACTCTACTGTATTGGTTTCGCCCCAATATTGTAGCCAGGTTTCGATCAATTCTGTCGGGAAAGAGTATTGGAGAGCGATTTTTTCTACTTTGTCCTCTGGATAAGAAATTTGGGGATTCCGTAAATAAGCTCTTAAGAGAGCATTCACAAAATTGGCAACTTTGCTACCGTACAGTTTTTTGGCGAGTTCCACAGCTTCATTTACAGCAGCATGGGGAGGAATTTTATCCAGATAGATCATCTGGTACAACGCCAGGTAGATCACGATTTTTATTTTGAAGGGAGAGTTGGCAAAACGCTTTTGGTCTGTATATTGGCTGGCGATAAAATCAAGATTTTTTTGTAGCTTGATCACACCCTTCACCAATACATTCAATAATGCATAATCCTGCTCTGCCTCCTTCATCTTTTTCCGCAGATTATCCAACAATTTATCGGAAAATTGATTTTTCTTCAAAACTTTGTAGATAATTTTATGAGCTTCCAATCTAATATCTGCCATATTTACCTTTTATTGTATAATTCTTTGATTACTGCTTTGACGATCTGCTCTGAAC
The DNA here is from genome assembly GCA_046482725.1 of Cloacimonadales bacterium (SeqCode). Taxonomy (GTDB): domain Bacteria; phylum Cloacimonadota; class Cloacimonadia; order Cloacimonadales; family TCS61; genus DAOWES01. Next base: position 3,222 of record JAWOEN010000123.1, on the reverse strand, counting down.
TTTGCCAGTTATTATCCTCGGCTAGCTGGCGCAAAGCCCGACGCAGATCCGGCAATTTGTAGCCCAAAGCCAAAAGTGCATCTTCAGCTTCTCTCAACATACTATTTCCTGTACGAGCCAGCTCGCTAGCTCCCACAAAATTATCGATTGATCCCACTTTATCTTTCAGCTCCACGATGAGGCGCTCTGCACTTTTCTTACCAATGCCGGGAACTGTAGCTATGATCTTCACATCACCTGTTTGAACCGCCAAGATCAGTTCTTCAGCCGGTAAAGTGGATAATACCGAAAGAGCTGTTTTGGGTCCGATTTTGGAGATAGAAATAAGTTTTTTGAATAATGCCTTTTCAGCCGAACTGAAAAAACCAAATAGTCTCACACCGTCAGTATCACTAAATGCATAATGAACTAGTAGCTTCACACTATTTTCTAGCGGAGGCAATTTGTCGTAAGTGCTGAGAGGAATCTGCACTTCATAGCCCACACCGCCACATTCGATAATCGCAGTTGTGGGATTTTTAGTAGTTAAGACACCTTTAAGATACGCAATCATATTCTACCTGTTATTACCATGTAAATTTTTCTTTATTAAAATAGCACAAAGCTGCAGCCAAAGCATCAGCTGCATCGTGATTTCGGGGTTGTTCGCTCAGCTTCAAGATCTTTTGCACCATATATTGCACCTGCTCTTTGTTGGCACTGCCATTGCCTACCACAGATTTTTTTATCTCACGCGGAGAGTACTCTTTGATCTGCACACCAGCTTGAGCCAGCGCCAATAAAATTACACCCCGGGCGTGACCCAGCGTAAAGGCAGATTGGATATTTTTACCATAAAAGATCGATTCTACAGCAGCCACATCAGGCTGATATTTTGCTATTACTTCTGCTATTTGCAAATGTATCTGCACCAATCTTTCGGCCAAAGGCAGCCGAGCATCTACACTAATCACATCGCAGCCGGCAGCTACAATCATACGTTTCTGAACTTGTAATATCCCATAACCACAGTTTTGGCTACCAGGATCAATTCCTATAATTATCACTCGTTTGCCAATTGCTCAAAGACTTCGTCCGAAATTTCATAGTTGGCATAAACCTTCTGTACATCATCCAGATCTTCCAATTGCTCGATCAGTTTCATTAAGGAGCCAGCTACATCATCGGCTTTCACAGTATTTTTGGGAATCATGGTAAGCTCAGCTTTTTCGATCTGATAACCATCTTCTTCCAATTTCCGCAAAACATTGTGCAGCTCGGCATAGGGTGTGTAGATAAGATAGCGGTCATCTTCCAGCTCCATATCTTCTCCCCCGGCTTCCAAAACTTCCATCAAGACTTCATCTTCACCGCGCTCTTCAGCCATTACTTCGATCAAGCCCATCTGCTGGAACATCCAAGCTACAGAACCATTTGCTGCCAGATTTCCACCATACTTGCTGAAGGCATGCCTTACTTCTGCCACTGTTCGCTGTTTGTTATCGGTCAAGGCTTCCACAAATATTGCCACTCCCGCCTGACCATAACCCTCATAAGTGTAGTTTTCATAATTCACACCTTCCAGCTCGCCGGTGCCTTTTTTGACAGCGTTTTCCACATTTTTCAGCGGCATATTGGCATTTTTGGCATTCGACATCGCCAGTCTGAGGCGAGGATTTGTTTCAGGATCTCCCCCACCTTCACGTGCTGCCACGGTAATCTCTTTTACAATTTTGGTAAATATTTTGCCACGTTTAGCATCAGCAGCACCTTTTTTATGTTTTATCGAGCTCCATTTATTGTGTCCAGACATCTTGCGTCCTCCAAATTTTTGATATGTTTAGGATTGTTAATTAGCCCTTTTTTTGTAAAGAAAAAAAGGGAGATGATCATCTCCCTTTTATATATTTCAGGCTGCAGATCGCTTAATCTTCTTTTTTCGAAGCTTCGATCACTTTCTGAGCTACATCACCAGGAACTTTCTCATAATGAGAGAATTTCTGGATAAATCTTCCGCGACCTTGAGTAAGAGACTTGAGAGCCGGATAATAATTGAACAATTCTGAAAGTGGCATATGAGCATTCAGTACCTGCTTTTTGCCTTGCTGTTCCATACCGGCTATTTTACCGCGGCGGGTGGAGATATCTCCCATCACATCGCCCATATATTCATTGGGAATAATAACTTTCACTTCGTGAATCGGCTCCAGCAAAATAGGAGTAGCTACATCAAAAGCTTTTTTCAGACATTGCCAGGTAGCTATTTTGAAAGCCATCTCTGATGAATCCACATCGTGATAACTACCATAATATGCGTCTACACAAACGTCTACCACAGGATTACCACTGATAATACCATCATTAAAAATCTCATTCATCCCTTTTTCGATGGCCGGAATAAATTTGCTGGGGATAGTTCCACCTACTACAGAATTGACAAATTCGGAACCTTCGCCACGTGGCTTGGGGCTTACTCTCAGGTATACTTCACCATATTGGCCTTTACCACCGGATTGCTTTTTGTGCTTGTAGCTTACGTCAGCTTTGCCCTGAATAGTCTCTTTATAGAGTACAGAAGGAGTTTTCATCTCCACTTCTATCTTAAATCTGGATTTTAATTTTTTCTTTAATAAGCTTAGTTGCTGTTCACCGATGGCAGAGAGAACATTCTCGCTGGTAGCAGCGTTCATAGTGGAAACGATCGTAGGATCTTCTTCCAATAATTTGTTCAAGGCTCCACCGATTTTATCTTCATCATGCTGATTGACAGCTTTGATAGATTGCCAATATACACTAGCCGGCAGCTCTACTTCAGGATGGCTCATTTTGGAGCCATGCTTGACCAAAGTATTGAAGTTTTTGGCAGTTTTTAATTTCACCAATCCGCCCATATCACCAGCAGCGATTTCAGCAGTATCGTTTCTATTCTTACCCATGATATAGTTCAAAGTACCAATTCTATCTTTGCTATTTTGCTCGGGAACATCAGCATCCATTCCACTATTCAATTTGCCTGAGAAAACTCTGGCATAAGCGATGTCTCCAGCATTGGGATCTGAGAAAGCTTTGAAAATGAAGGCAAAAAGATCACCCTCTTCACTAGCTTCTAATTTTATGACCTCTTCATCTTGCAATACATCCAGTACATTTTTATCTGCTGGGGAAGGCAAATATTCTACGATCGCGTCCAACAACTGGTCTACGGCAATGTTTTCGGTAGCAGAAGCTGTAAATACCGGAATC
>JAWOEN010000054.1:0-8956 GCA_046482725.1 Cloacimonadales bacterium (SeqCode) | reverse complement strand
TTTCGGATAGTGCTTACCTGGGGTAGCAGACCGCGCGATTTGGATGCTCATCTCAGCGGACCCCAACCGGAAGGTGGCAGATTTCATATTTGGTATCACAACAGAGTTTTGGTAGGCGGTAGAGATTTTTTGGATCGGGACGATATGGATCGTTATGGACCTGAGACAATCACGATCTATAAGCCGGCAGTTGGCGATTATCGCTACAGTGTATTCGATTATTCCAATCGCAATAGCAAGCGCAGCAAAAAATTATCACGCAGCGGCGCCCGGGTAGAAGTTTATGGCCAAGATCGGCTTTTAGCCAGTTTTGATATTCCGGAAAATCAAACCGGAAACAGCTGGCGAGTTTTTGAAATTAATCAAAATCATGAAATTATCCCTGTTCAGCAAGTGGGATATATCAACGATTCTGAAGAGCTGCAATAGTTATTTTGGGTTGGCCTAACTGGCCTGAGAAAAAAAAATTATTGCCAAAAAAAAATTGAAAAGAAGATTTGTAGTTATCAAATTTTATTTGATTGTAAAAAATCAATTATTAGGTAAAAAAGAACAAAATCTAAACCAAGGAGGGTTTATGAAAAGGATGAAGATTTTAGTAGCTTTGGTGTTGGTAGGATTATTATTGGCTGCTTGTGGTGGTGGTCCCAAGGGGCCCAAAAGAGTATGGCAACCAGATTGGTATGATCTGCAAAATGATGCGGAATATGTCCAGACTTATGGCAGTGCCGAAAAAGTATCTGAAAAAGCTGCTTATAATTCTGCTTATGCTAGTGCGATGTTGCAAGCTGCACAATATGTAGAATCTTATGTACAAGGTATGGTCAAAGATTATAATGCTGAATCTGGTGTAGAAAATCCTCAAGTTTTGGCCAGTGTAGAGCAAGTGGTGAAAGTTGTTTCAAATTCAAAATTTGCCAACACAATGGTAACCAAGCGTGAGACAATTATGACAGAAAATGATCGTTACAAGACTTTTGTTCGCGTTAGCATTCCCAAAGAAGCTGTGAACAAAAATTTGGTTAATCAGATCAAGAACGAAGAAGCTCTTTACAATCAATTTAAAGCTTCACAAGCTTTTGAAGAGCTGGAAAAAGCAGTAGAAAACTACTAAATTTCTCAGCAGTAAATTGTAAAAAAGCAGGATGAGAATCCTGCTTTTTTTTATTGGTCGGAAATCTCCAATTGTTCACGCTCTAAGATTTCATAAAATTCTACAGAGTTATTTTTGGAAACGTTGCCGGTGGGGATTTTGCTGATCTTCAATCTGTTTCTGTAGCCGTAGATCTCATATTCCAAGATATCGCCAGCCTGAAGATTGGAGCTGGATTTGGCAATAGTATCGTTGATTTTTACCAGTTTCTTATCACAAGCTTTCTTGGCGATGGTACGGGTTTTTACCAAACACAATTTATTCATCAATTTATCTACTCTCATCTCGTTTACCTCCTGATCTTGAGTTGGGGAAAATAGTTATTATCGATAATCCCGCTGTAGCTGTAGAGGGCAAACCCGGCAAAGGCATACCTTCTGCTGAAAGCGATTTTGCGATTAATCTGCTTCACGGAATAAGATTTATCACTACTCCAAGCACGCAATCCGGGAACTATCTTGGGATGCAGAGCTGCTGGATACAATTCAAACAAGCCCAATAAAGCAGCATCTGATGTGGTGTAGGCCATGGGATATACATAATCTATATAGCCGGATTCTAGCCAGTCGTACCAGTTTTGAAAAAACCTCTCCTTCGCTTCTTGGGGCTTGGCTATTACTGCGGCTGATAAGATGGTTTGCGGTGAAATGATCTGCAACTGCTGATGCACGGTTTGCACAAATTGGCTGATTTGCTGCTCTTTCCAGGCCAGCCAGCTGTCAGCATCCTCATACTTGGTCTCCTCTTTGTAACGTTGCCGAGCTGAGCTGCTGAGACCATAATACCAATCGGGATAGCGAATATAATCCAAATGAACTCCAGCCAGAGGATAATTTGAAACAATATCCAAGATGATATTCAGAGTATAATTCTGAACCTCCAATATCCCGGGATCCAAAAAAGCACCTTCATGAGTATCGTGTGGCATGTCGCTACCGGTGAAATCTGCCGTAACCCATTGTGGCTGCTGATAATATATATGAGCGGGATCTATTTTGGAAAGATCATGAGGTGTAATCACAAAAACGGTAATCCAAGCATGAATTTTGATCGAACCGGCTCGCTCCAATAGATATTGCAGCGGATCAAAATCTGTCTCTAAAAGATAAGATTTTTTCTCAGGATTGGGATATTGTCGGTTGCTTTTATTGGGGATATACATGGCGTCGCCACGATATCTGACCTGAGCAATAATGTCTGTGATCCCATATCTTTGGCAGTCAGCCAGAGCGCGATCGATCTTTTGGGCAGTATTAAAATTCCAGACCGGCAACCAGGTCGCCCGAATTTCTGCCTGTGCAAAATTGGCGCAACCTAGCAGTAGCAAGAGAAAAATTAGTGATTTATTTTTCATTCTCGATCTGCAATATCTTCGCCGAAGCTGAGCCGTCGGAAAAGACCAATTTTACTTCTGCTGATTGCTTGAGATCTTTTACCGATTTCACCAGCTTTTTTTCCAATTGGATAAAGCTGTAGCCCCGCTTCAAAATAGCGTTTGGAGAAAGTTCTTTCAGCTGATTTATCAAAATATCCAAGTGATTTTGGCGCTGCTTGAGATTGGTGGTTGCCGCCTGCTGCAGACGTTGCAGAGCCAGATTGTAGCGATTTTCCAAACGCGCTATGATCTTCTGAGGATGTTGATGATTGAGCCGGCTTTCCAGCTCGCCCAGATGTAATTTGTGCTGATAGAGTTGCTGCTGGATCAGAGTGCTCAAGCGCTGCTGCAGATTAGCGATTTTATTTTGTAGATCCACTTTGTCGGGAACTGCCAATTCAGCTGCTGCTGAAGGTGTGGGGGCACGCAAATCTGCCACAAAGTCACTGATCGTAAAATCTATTTCGTGTCCCACCGCCGAGATGATGGGCAGTTCAGAGGCAAAAATTGCTCGTGCCAATGCTTCGTCATTGAAACAAAAGAGATCTTCTTGCGAGCCACCACCGCGGCCAATGATCAGTAGATCAACCGGATTGTGGCGAAAATAATCTATCCCGGCGATAATCTCAGCAGCGGCATTTTCGCCTTGGACTGTGGCCGGATAGAGCAAGATTTGGCAGGGATAACGGCGGTTCAAAACTTGACGGATATCTTGAAAGGCAGCCCCAGTAGCTGAGGTAATAACCCCGATTTTCTGCGGATATCTTGGTAGTGGCTGCTTGTGCTCTGCGGCAAATAATCCTTCTGCTTGCAGCTTCTTTTTCAAAGCTTCAAACTTTTGTTGCAGCTCGCCCAAGCCACTTGGCAACATCTTGCGCACGTTCAATTGATAGTTGCCACCTCGTTCATAGATCGAGAGATTGCCCAGACAGATGACTTTATCGCCTGTTTGCGGCTGGAAATTGAGATGAATATTGCTGCCACGGAAAAATACACAACGTAAAGTGCTTTTCTCATCTTTGATCGAGAAATAGATATGCCCGGAATTGTGATGTGTATAATTGGCAATTTCACCCTCTACATAAAGCGAGGGAATATTGGATTCTACCACATTGCGCAGATGCCGGTTTACTTCAGTTACTGTAAAAACATTTTCTTTCTTCATCATATATCTATCCTAACTGAGATTATTTTTTCTAAAAAAACAAAAAGTAGGCCACTATTTGTCAAATTATTTCAAACTCTCAATGGCAGCTGCTTTACCCATTTTTATCAGATTGCGGCGCAGAGTGTTTATCTGCTGCAATTTTTCAGGCTCGTGCAGCAGCTCATCTTTGCGAGTGCCACTTTGCTGAATATCGATCGCCGGAAAAATTCGCTGATCAGCCAACTCCCGATCCAAAATAATATCGCAATTTCCCGTACCCTTAAATTCCTGGAAAATTACCTCATCCATCTGTGAACCCGTATCTTTTAAGATCGTTGCCAAAATCGTGCAAGAACCTCCGCCTTCCACATTGCGCGCCAAACCAAAAAACTTTCTGGGCAGCTCCAATGCTGCTGAACCCAAACCGCCGGACATGGTGCGCCCGCGCGAACTACGCTCGCTGAGATTGTAGGCACGACCCAATCTGGTGAGACTGTCCAACAGCACTACCACATCGTTGCCACACTCCACTTCCAAGCGCAGATGTTTGATCAATAAATCTGAAAGATTGGTGTGAGAGATCGAGCCCATATCCATCGAACTGTGATAGATCAAAGCGTTGGTTTGCATTTGAAAAGCTGTGACTTCTTCCGGGCGCTCATCTATCAGTAGCGCGATTATCCTGAGCTCGGGATTATTTTCCACCAGCTCTTTGGCCAGATTTTCCAATAATGTAGTCTTTCCGGCTTTGGGTGGAGAGACGATCAGGGCTCTGCTGCCTTTGCCTATGGGGGCAAACATATCGATGATGCGCAGAGCCGGGTAGGGTGATTGGCTAAAATCAAAGCGCTGATCGGGACTGGTGGCGATCAGGTTTTCGAAACGACTTCGTTCGCGAAAAGCTGTCGGCTCCAAGCCGCAGATTGAGATGATTTTGTTGATGCGGTTGCCACTGATTTCACAACGCAATCTAGCGCCGCTGACCAAGGCAAATTGTTTTACCCATTTATAATTCAGTCGGTAATATTGCTTACTCTTATTAAATGGGATAGACCATAAAATGGGACTTTGCGAGGGAGAAAGGCTTAAGATGCCTTCAAACTGATTTTTCTTATTCATATAATTCCTATAATTTAAAAAATTGCGACAAATTTCTTGGGTGAAAAGTTTGGGAAATCATTATTTCTTCCAACTCTTGCAACCTAATGTCATTGCGAGTAAAGCAAAAAAAAGAGATTCAAAGGTCAAGTTATTTGCCGATATTTACGATGCTTAGTCTAAAATCTCGCTCCCCTAAAATAGATTACGGCTGCCAACAGTTAAGGGGAGAAAGCTTAATTTGAGAGGATCTTTGGCATCCTGATAAAGAAATCTGTGCCATCATCGTCTGTTTTTACCATCATGATTCTGCCGCCATAATGTTCGATATTTTGTTTTACAATGTAGAGACCCAAGCCTGTATTGCCGGCTCTGCCACAAGAAAATCCTTTCTCAAAAATTTTCTGGGATGCTGCCTCATCAATGCCGCTGCCATTATCCTGAAATAAAATCTCACAATAATTTTCAGTTACTTGGATTTTGACAAAGATCTTACTTGCTTCTCCATGCCGGATAGCATTGCCGATTAGATTATCAAAAACAGAATAGATGGCCTGATCAGCGTATATGCTGCCTTCTCCGCTGATCTCAAAACTTAGGTTGCTGTATTGTGGAATTATCTGCTGAAAGATATCTCGCAGATTATAGGGCTGTAGATTTTTATGAGATTCGATAAAGTGTTCCTGTTCTCGATGTTGTTGGATCAATCGCAAGCTTTTTTTGATGCGTTTCTCCATCTCTTGTAAGAGCTCTGGGTTATCTGTACGTTGATAAATTTTCAGGGCGCTGTTGATCACACCCAGATCATTGGCAATATCGTGCCGTAGCATCGAGGTGGCGATTTCCAAACGGTTTTGTACCAAATTCAATTCTTCCTGAGTTTTCTTTTTGATCAGAAGTGTGGAGATTTGCTCAGAGATAAATTCCAAAACTTCCATATCTTCCTGATTATAAGCATCCTGATTATGATAACTCTGCACGACGATTGCTCCGACAATCTCTTGCTCCTTGCGCAGCGGTACTCCCATCCAAACGGCTGAAGTCTGGCCAATATTATCGATCAGCCCCTTCTCTTGCAATTGCAGCTGCTTTTCCGCATCTACTATCAGCGAGCGCTTCTGTTTTACCAAATAGGCCGTAAGAGTTTTGCCGGCAGGGAAAGCCTTGATATCGTCATAGCTATCGGCACAGTAGACCATGTTGAAAGTGTCTTTTTCTTTGTCATATAAAGCAATGTAGAAATTATTCGTATCTAAAATTGCTCCCAGATAATGCTGAATTTTTTTCGCCAATTCCTTGAGGTTATCACTAGAGGTAAAAGCATTGGAGATCTGATACAAGGTTTGCTGCAATTTTTGGCTACGCGTGCGTTGAGTAATATCTACGATCGAGACCAAAACGCGTTGGTAATTTTTTTTGTAAGCAGGCACCACGTTCCAACGTACTGAAACATTTAGCAGGTCTCCTTCAAAAGTTCTATTGGTGCAGCTTCCTTCATAGAAGGGAAGATCTTGGGAGATGGCAATCAGTTGCTCTTTGAAGGTGCTATAAGAATCTTCGGTAAAGACATTTTGTAGATTTTCAAAGAACGATTCTTTGCTCTTCGCCTGATAGATATCCAAAGTAGTTTGATTACAATCTAAGATCTTGGCCAATTGCGAACATTTTCTCACAGCTTCCGGATGCTCGCTAAAATATTTCTCGAAATCTGTGATGCCCTGCTTTTTTTTGCCCTGAATAAAATCATAGATTGCTGAAAAATCTTCTTCCCAAATAGAGATGGGCGAAGCATCGTAGAGATATTGATAACGGCGGTTGCTTTGATTTAACTCCTGCTTGGTTGCCTCGCGCTCGGTTACGTCTCTTACAGCTACCAGACGAATTTTTTTCTCCTTAAAATTGATATCTTTGCCTTCAATTTCGGCCAGAAAGATTCGTTTATCCCGACGCTTGACAGTTACTAAATAAGGTTCCGTATTCGGCTTGGCCATGTTCTGGAAGATCTTTTTTTTATCTTGTGGATCAGGTATTTGTTCCAAAAAACTTTGCCCCATCATCTCTGCTAAACTGAATCCACTCATCTTTTGGAAAGCTTCATTGGCAAAAGTTATCCTGCCCTGATCATGGGTGATAATACCTTCAAAAGTAGTATTGGAAAGTAATTCAAAGCGCTCTTTGCTGCGGCGGATAGCCTCTTCATAATCTTTTCTTTCCGTAATGTCCTGAAAGCTCTCGATCAAATATTTTTTACCAGCCAAAACGATACTTTGAGCATTTTTTAAAATGGGAGTAACTCGCTTATTTTTCCCTTTTATAGTAGTTTCCATTGCCCAAAATTCGCTTTTGCCATCTGCCAAAATGGGACACGCCTTCGACTCGGAACCTTTGGGGCAGACAATATCGCAAAGGCTGCCTTCCAATTCTGCAGCTGTATATCCGGTGATCTCACAGGTGCGCCGGTTTACCTTGCGTATTTGGTAGTTTTCGTCGATCAGCAAAAAGCCGTTGGGAACATTATCCAAGATAGTGTTTAACATTTCGTGAGATGCGATTAGATTTTCTTCAGCCGCTTTCTCCCCGCTGATATCTCGAGCTACATAGAGCACGCTTTTGTGAGGCATGGGCGAAACTGTCGCCCGGAAATAGTGTTTGTTACCAGCTAAGAGCAAAGAATATTCGAAAATTTGTTTACTATTTGTCTCAATTGCTGTTTGGATATTTTGCAAAAACATGGCGCTCATTTCGGCAGAAAACATTTCAGAGATATTTTTTCCCAACATCTCCTCAGAAGGTAAAACCAATAAATTGGGTGAGGTAGGAGCGATCGATAGATAATTACCATCATAATCAAATTCTAGGATAACATCATCCAAGGCATTGAAAAGTGAGCGCAATTTAGCATCAGATTTTTTCAAATCTTGCAACTGTTGCAGCACCTGTTTTTGAGATTTTTTTTGATCCACTATCGCTTCCTTATATTTTTATCTATTGCATATATCTATTTTCAGCAAGATTGTGTCAAATATTATAATCATAAAAAATTGATTCAGCTTCATTTCCCACAGAAAGATAGGAAACTTGCTGCTTCAGATCCAATCTGGTAGATCTTCTTAGCAATCCGCCCAAAGATTCAGCGGCGATCGGGATCTCTTTTTTGCTGAGATATTTCTTGATCGACAGAACATTTTGCCTTCCCACTTCACAAGCTGAATTGGCTATTACATTGGCGCCACCTAGCAGCGTAAAGATAAAATCTTCTTTCTGATAGCCGGCAGCTCTGATCAGCTGCAAAAGGGTATCGATCGCATCAAAAGCGTAGCGATTTTTGTAATTTAGCTTGTGCGGATAGACTCGACCCGGGAGCATGATGTGAGCCATCAAACCAAATTTGCTCGACTTATTATAAGCCGTAATTACTACACAAGATCCGATACCACTGGAGATAAGATAGTGGGGAGAACCAGCTGCTTTTACCTCACCGGTAGCCACAAAGATGCAATCTGTACTTTCCATCTGCCTAGATCCTTTTCTTGTATTGATCACTTCTAAAGCTAATTTGCCAAGCCAAACCATTTTTCTGTTGATAAGTGATATCGCCTTTCAATTGATATTTTACCAGATTGAAGATATTGTGCAAACCTACAGAATCGGAGCTGGAGAGATCATAATTTTCCGGGATGCCAATACCATTATCAGAAATATTCAGGAAAATTTGGTCATTGTTTTTTTCTAAGCTAATTTTAATTTCTCCCTCAGTTTGCTCGGGAAAAGCATGCATAAAGATATTGCTGACGATTTCGTTGATTACCAGCCCGATCGGCAAAGCATAATCTATCAGCAAGGTTACATCTTGCAGCTGTAGATCCAGCTTGATTCTGGCTGGATTGATCGAAAAATGTTTGAGCAAGTACTGCACAAGTTCCGAAATAAAATTTCTAAGATTTATCTCAGAAAGGTTGTCAGATTCATAGAGCTTGCTTTGTACCAAAGAAAGTGCATAGATTTTATTTTTGATATTGGTCAGGGTTTTGGCTTGTTGCCGATTATCGGTTCTGCGCAGCTCTGCATTGAGCATAGAAGAGATAATCTGCATATTATTTTTGGTGCGATGGAAAAGTTCTTCCAGCAAAGTTTTTTTGGTAGCTAATTGTTGAGCCAGTTGTTTCTGAGTTTCCGCTTTGCC
>JAWOEN010000020.1:0-5862 GCA_046482725.1 Cloacimonadales bacterium (SeqCode) | reverse complement strand
GAATATGATTTAGCAGGTTACCCCCGTATTTATGGTGATGCAGTTGATATGGGAGCTTTTGAATTTCAAGGTGAGCAACCAGCTTTTGATGATAATATAATCTCTATTCCAAAAGCAAGTATATCAATTTATCCAAATCCATTCAACCCTACTACGACAGTTAAATTATCTCTTGAAAAATCTTCTCAAGTTAATATTTCAGTTTTCAATATTAAAGGGCAGAAAGTTATTACATTAACGGATAGATTCATTGAAAAAGGAATTTATAACTTCCATTGGAGCGGAGTTGATAATAATAACAAGCAGGTATCAAGTGGACAATACTTAGTTAAACTAAGCATAAATGGTACAGAAAAAGCAGTTGAGAAGTGTATTTTGCTGAAATAGTATTTTGAAGAGTTGCTTGTAACTAAATTAGCGTTGACTCGCCTCCCCAGGCGTTGCCACGCTGTTAACTAAACCCGATATGGGATTTGCTTTTTTTGTGTGGTTGGTTGTAAATGCCGGCAACCATCATATTTCTAAATCGTAAAACGCAAAAATCAGCTTAAACTATCTGAGCTAGCCAAAACTCTGGGATAGATTTTCAGAACTATATTAACAGCTTATCGAGGCGTGCTATTTGCAAATTTTGGCAATATGCTTCTGCAGAAGCAATTTAGGCATTAATCTGTCTTTTAATAATTGGTTGATTTATTTGCAGAACTAACTCGGGCGGTGCTTCTTTTTCATCCACCATCTCAAACTAACTGACAGATGGCAGTATATCCGGTGATTATTATAGCGGTGGAGTGATCGGCGTGAACGAGTTAATTCTGGCTGGGGCAGAAGTCACGGTTGACCCTTATGGTAATTTCTTTCCTTTAGCACGAAGTGAAAAAAAATTAATAAATTTTAAAAAATATCATAAACAATTTCTAGATTAAAACCTCCCTGCAATTTCCTAGAGGAAATTGGCGTGAACAAGTTAATTCTGGCTTGGCAGAATTTACGGTTCACCTTTATGGTAATTCTTTTTCTCTGCAATTCCTTCAGGAAATTGCATCCCTTGTCACTGCGTTGTATTCTGACTTCCGTATTCCTCTTTCTGAAGTTTGAAGTCTAAATTCTGAAAACCAGAAGTCACGGTTCACCCCGACGATAAGCTTATAGCTCTTTATAATAAAAAAATTGACAAACCCCAGTCAGATTTGGCTGTTTGTTTTAGGTGCTTATGAATAATTGATAGAGAACTTAACCCAAAAAAGGGATTCTTATGAAGCTTCAGATCAAAATATTGTTTTTGACTTGCTGGCTGGCAAGCAATCTATTTGCCGGAACCACTGGTAGAATAGCTGGTAGAGTAACAGATGAACAGGGCAAAGCTTTGGCATGGGCCAATCTGTATTTGGAAGGCGAAGAGCTGGGTAGCAGCAGCGATGCAGAGGGCAGATATATCATCGATCGGGTTGAGCCCGGCAAGCACAAGCTTATCTGCCAGAAATTGGGGTTCAAGAGTGAGAAAGTGATCAATCTGATTGTCAGTATTGATGAAACAACAGTTCAAAATTTCAAACTGCAAAAAGCTGCTTTAGAGATGACAGGCATCAGTGTGAGTGAAGCCAAAAACAAATTGGTCGACAAACTAAAAACCAGCTCTGGTCTGGCTATCAGTGAAGAAAAATTTGAAGAGATAGATCTGCTGGAGATCGAAGATGTGGTAGCTTTGCAGGCAGGAGTTTTCATCAATAATGGTGATCTGCATATTCGGGGTGGTAGGATGAATGAAGTGCTCTATGTGGTTGATGGCATTGCAGTCTCGGATATCGTGGACAGCGAATCTGCTTTGGCAATAGATGTCGATGCCATCCGTGAGATGAAGGTGATGACCGGCGGCTTTCCGGCCGAGTACGGAAATGCTCAGAGTGGAGTTATCAATATTATCACCAAGCGTGGTTTGGGAAAATATCAGGGCAAGCTGGAATTTAGCAGCGACGCCATAAGCGATATCTCCAATCGGGATATGGTGAAGCTGATGCTGTCGGGTCCGCTTATTCCCACTGCCCAGCTGCGGGATCGGCTAACTTTTTTTGTCAATGGCAAAATTGATCGTTCCGATACTTATCTCAAGGATAATTATGGAGTAAAAGCCTGGGAAGAGATCTATCTTTATGGAGTGCCGGCTCTGGGTAATTATTGGCGTTTTTATGACTATTATCAACCTTATGCTGAGCGTGATGAAATCTGGGGCGTCGATATTGATGAAAGAAATAGCAATAAAACCAATTTCAATTCCAAACTATATTACGAAATTTCTCCTCGGGAAAAGATCACGCTGGCTTGGCGCCAAGATAAGACTCTTTATTATCCTTACGATCATAATTGGCGCTATGCTATGGAACATTATAAGGAGATCCAAAACGATCAGACTCAGTTGGCTGCAACCTATGGCAAATCGATAAATGCTCAGCTGCATTTCTCGGCAGCTCTCTCCTACTATCAAAAAAAATATCGAGAGCATCCGCGCGATTTTGAGATAACTGATATCTTGGGAAAAGATCCTGCCGCCTTCAATCTGTATGGAGAAAATCTTATCGGGCAGACACCTGGTCTTATTTATCATGGCAGCAATGGTGTGATGTATGATGAAGAGGAGATGTGGAATTTTAGCATGCACAATGTTGTCTATGATCTAAACGATTTTTTTCGCTCTCCCGGCAGCTATTACGGCACCTTTATCGAAAATGAAAATCAGGTATTTACCATGAAAGCAGATTTAGATCTACAATATCAAAACCATGATTTTCGTGGGGGGCTGGAAGTGGTTTCACATCAAATAAAGCGAGATAAATTGATCAATCCCTGGAATTATGATATCTATCGTTATCGAGAATATTTAGCTAGCTGTACTGCACAAGATAGCATTTGGGACCAGGTTTATCAGGAATATATCCCATTTTATAGTTTGGATGACATCTATGATGCTACAGTCTTTGCCTCGGGAGATTTGTTTGGAGTAAAAGCTGAGCCTTGGCAATACTCTTTTTATTTTCAGGATAAGATGGAGTGGGAAGGTTTGGTAGTAAATGCCGGCTTACGTTGGGATGGTTGGGATCTGGGAAAATATTATCAGCAATTGAATGACCAATGTGTCTATGAAAAAATCGAGTTTGATAGTTCTGAAAGATTTCATTATATGCTCTCACCGCGTTTGGGAGTCTCGCATGCCATCTCGGAAAAGAGCGTCTTGCATTTTGCCTTCAACTATCAAAACCAATTACCCAGATTTAGTGCTATCTATCCCGATGCTACCACTTATGATATCTATTCGGGAAATCTGCATTGGGGATCGGTGATTATGGGAAATCCTCAATTGGAACCTCAGATCTCTATTACCGGTGAAATCGGCTGGCAACGGCAATTGGCAGAAAACTATTTTGCCGACCTGACAGTCTATTATAAAAAAAGTTACAATTACCTCAGTTTGTCGCAAGAATTTCTAGAGGAAGATATTTATTATTACAAATATGTTACTGAGGATTATGGCGTGAGCCGTGGCTTAGATCTGAATCTGCAGCGCAGCATGTTTAATCATTTCAACGCTTCCCTGGCCTACTCTTTGGGTTGGGCAGAAGGAACCAGCTCGGAACATTATCTGCTGCCGCAAGGAGAGATAGATGTCTTGGAACAACTCTCGTTGCAAGAATTTCCCTTGAACTGGGATACGCGCCACAACCTGGCTTTCAGTCTAACTTTTCGGATTCGGGATCAAGAGGAATATTTCCTGCCGGCAACAGAGATCAAACTTCCCTTTGATGATTTTTTGATCAATTTTCAATACAATTATGCTACCGGCACTCCTTATACTGATGTGCAAAGTTATGAAGTTAATAATGCTAGATTGCCAGCTTCACAACTTGCCAATCTCAAAATTAGTAAAGGGTTCAATTTGGTGGGAAGTAGCAAATTGCAGGTTTATATCAAATGGGAAAATCTCTTCAATGACCAGAATATCAACTTTGCCTATATCACCACCGGTTCACCTTATTATGATGGACATGAATTTGAATCTGCCGAAGAGCAAACCTTGCACGAGATGAATACAAAAAATCCCCAAAACATCAATGTGCAGCGTGAAATTATGGTAGGCTTGGCACTTAGCTGGTAAGAATGGGAGAGATTTGTTTCCCTAGGAAAATTCTATCATCCTAAGAAAATTGACACAATAACAGCTCTGCAAAATTATCCAGTCTTCCAAATTTAGGAGGATTGATGGAATCTATCAAAGAATTGTATCGAATAGGAACAGGCCCCTCTAGCAGCCATACAATGGGTCCTCGCAAAGCTGCCCAGAAGTTTTTGGCAGATTATCCTGAGGCAGCGCACTATGAAGTAATCTTATATAAAAGTTTGGCAGCCACCGGCAAAGGGCATCTCACAGACTTGACCATCCAGAAAGTATTTAGCGAGAAAAAAATAGAAATCACTTGGGAGCCGGATGAAGAATTGCCCAATCATCCCAACGGAATGATGTTTTTAGCTTTTGATGCCGCGAATAAGAGATTGGGCGAGTGGCTGGTTTATAGCATCGGGGGTGGAGCTCTGCGTGACGATAATGATACTCAGGCAGCGGCTCGCTTCTATCAGCGGCATAGCATGCATCAGATTTTGCAGCACTGCATCGAGCAAGGTATCACTTTTTCCCAATATGTATTTTTGCATGAAGAGTCCGACTGCAAAGATTTTTTGCAGCAAGTACTAAAGACCATGTTCCAAGCAGTGGATAATGGTTTGCAAACAGAAGGATCCTTGCCGGGTGGAATCGGCATCCCGCGCAAAGCTTATTCACTTTATCGCCGAGTGCGGATGATCGACAAACATTTCAAGCGCGGTGGCTTGCTTTCAGCTTATGCTTTGGCAGTTTCCGAAGAAAATGCTTGTGGCGGAACCATTGTTACCGCTCCTACCTGTGGCTCTTGCGGAGTAGTTCCCAGCGTCTTGAGGTATCTGCGCGATGTCTTACGTAGCTCGGAAGCTGAGCTCATCAATGCTTTGGCCACAGCCGGCTTGGTGGGAAACTTGGTAAAGAGAAATGCTTCGATTTCGGGAGCAGAAGTGGGCTGTCAAGGTGAGATCGGTACAGCTTGTGCCATGGCCGCAGCTGCAGCAGCACAATTGATGGGTGGTACTGTGCGACAGATAGAATATGCTGCCGAGATGGGATTGGAACATCATCTGGGGCTCACCTGTGACCCGGTCTACGGTTTGGTGCAAATCCCTTGTATCGAGCGTAACGCCTTTGCAGCCAAAAGAGCTATCTCTTGCGCTGAATATGCTTTGATCTCCGATGGAAGTCATTTCATAAATTTTGATGATGTGGTAGAGGTGATGAACCAAACTGGTAACGATCTTCCGTCACTATATCGTGAAACTTCTCAGGGCGGATTGGCCAAAGTCTATAAAGGTCGCCTCAATGGAATTTTATAGAGAATATAAAGACAAAAATGTCATTTCCGGAAGATTATATTGGATTAGATGAAATGGAACAATACTTAGGCTATGATGAAATTAATGATACATCTTTAGATTTTTTGTAAAAGATACGATTTAATACGAAATTGAAGATTATTTTATTTTCCCCACCCACGACTGAACTCGTGGGCTGAAATTAGTTTTTGCTGAATCAATTAGCCCCCAGGTTTAGCTGTGGGATAAAAATTATGCAAGTTTTCAAGCTTTGCTGATAAATTCAAGATTGAGCAGAGAATAAAAAAAATATTGACAAGGTTTTGATTAATCCAAATTTTAAAAGTGTTAGTTATGAGGAAGAAAAGTGGACAAAAATTTGGAGGACGGAAGAAAGTCTATTTGCCTTGGCCAACA
>JAWOEN010000125.1:0-10193 GCA_046482725.1 Cloacimonadales bacterium (SeqCode) | reverse complement strand
ATTCTGTACTGGTGGCAGAATCTTTATAAAGCAATTCATTGATTATAATTGGAGAATCTCCCACCAAAAATCCACTCGTGACAATATTATTTTCTATATTGTTGTCATATATATAATTAACTTCTACTTCTACCGAATAGTAACCTTCCAAAAACTCGCCCAATTCATACTGAAAATCATAACCAGAATTTGCTGCAATTGCAGGTAAATCGGAGCTTGCTAACTGGTTGCCATCCAACCGGATTTGCAGCTCTGCCGCAGAGTTATCCACTGCCTGTGTGGATAAGTTGTTGATTCGAGTGGATAAATAGTGGATATCAGCGATTTGATAAATTTCCAGATCTGTAATTTCCAGATCGATCGGGTAAAAATTGGCAGCATTGGGTGTGGGTGAATTAGATTCGAACCAATCTTCGGCACAATTGTCTGTGTCGACTCCATCTTGATACCGCGCCAGAGAATTGCCACTACTAATATCAGGAGCAAAATAGATTCCCGGATCATTCAGGTCGGAAGGCAGATTGTTGCCATTGGGAGTATCGTATAAAACCGTATCAGTGTAGCCGCCGGGAGCTACGATCCTGACTCCGTCAGTCGCGCCTCCGCCATTTTGAAAAGCTAAAGTTGTGTAGAGATGACAGCCCGGCACCATTGCTTCACCGATCAATAAATAGCCCGCTGCGGCAATTTCGATCTGAGGAAATGTAAAGACGCTCTGAAAAGTTGTGCCAGCAGACTCTATCTGCCAATTTTCCAGATCGACCGCTTCTGTGCCGGCATTATAAAGCTCGATCCATTCATAGCCTGTATCAGCCCCGACCGGATCATAAAAAAGTTCGTTGATTTTTATAGAATCGGCTGCTAAAGAAATAAAAACAAGCCCCCATAAAAGTATACAGAAAAAAAATATTTTTAACATCATTGCCCCCTTTCGTCTTAGCAATTTTTCCTTTTTCACTGCTTGCTATCTTCACGACTTCCGCCAAGATAATGCTTCTAGATTATTCTACTTCTCCTCATAAACCGCTATTCTCTTATCTATTTAGACTGCTATTGTGTCAATACTTAAAAATTTCATCCAAGATATCGCTGGGAATTATCGAAGCCGGCTTTCTGCTGTTGGCCAATTTCTCGGCTGTTTTTCCCAGCAGATAGCTGGCCGCTGGGGCAGCTTGCCACAATGGCAATTTCTGTCCCAAAAACGAAGCAATTATTCCCGCCAACAGATCACCCGAACCTCCCGTAGCCAAGCCGTCATTGCCGGAATCATCAAAAATCAGATGCTGAGCATCAGCATAAATGGTGGTGGCTGATTTCAGAAGCAGTGAGCAATTGTATTGATCCAAAAATTGCTCTATTTTGGCCAGCGGATCGGCCTGAATTTCAGCGATAGAACAGTTACTGAGGCGAGCAAATTCACCAATGTGAGGCGTAATCAAGAGCTGCCGATTATCCAGTAAATGCTGCCAATTTTCTGCAGCAATAATATTGAGGGCGTCTGCATCCAAGACGATTTTCTTTTGCCAATTTTCTAGCAGATAGTGCAGCATTTGTCTGGTAGTGGCGGCTTGTCCGATGCCGGGGCCGATCAAGAGCAGATCCATATTTTGCAGCTGAGCAAATAATTTCGCGCTATCAGTTTCCAACGTTTGGGTCATCACTTCGGTCAGCTTGATCTCAAAAATATCAGCCAAACCTGCTGGATGAAAAAGTGTAACCAAGCCGCCACCGGCGCGCAAAGCAGCTTTTGCCGCCAAGACTGCTGCTCCGCTAAAACCTCGGGAGCCGGCAATGAGGCCAAGCTTACCAAAATCGCCTTTGTGCGCAAATCGGCTGCGCTCCGGGTATTGCACGCTCTCGTCGCTCAACAAATAAGCTCGAGCCGGAAACTGCTGAAAAACAAGATCTGGGATGCCAATATCGATCACAAAAACTTCGCCACTAGCTCTTTGTCCCTGCCCCAAAAGATGCCCATACTTGCGAGCTGCCATGCTCAATGTGCAGTAACAATTGCTACAAATCTCACCTGCTCCCGTATCAGCATCTACTCCACTGGGAATATCGATAGCGATGCAAAGTTTCTGGGCACGGTTGATCTGCTGAATAACTTCAGCCGCAAAGCCTCTGACCTGGCCCTGCAAACCTATGCCAAAGATAGCATCCACCACCACCTGAAAATCCTGCAGCTCGGGTAACTGCTCGCTTAGCTGCAGGAGAGGAATCTTTCTTTCTTGGCATATCTCATAATTTTGTTTCGTTTCCGCACTCATTTTCTCTGGATTTCCCAAGAGAAAAATTTGGCAGGAAAAACCCCATTCTACCAGATAGCGCGCGATGACGAAGCCATCTCCGCCATTATTACCAGCGCCGCAAAATATGGCAATTTTTGGTGTAGCGGAGAGTTCGAATTTCAGCGCCTTGAGAAGTTGTCGAATCTTTTTGCTACAACCCAAGCCCGCCTTTTCCATCAATTCTTGCCCGGGAATTTTCAGCTGCTCGCTCGTATATTGGTCGGCAAAAGTCATCTCCTGACGACTTAAAACAAGTTTTTTGGGATTTAGCATCTCACACCTCGCTAATTTTGCAGTGGCAGCACAACCTCGATAGTTGTACCTTTATTGATCTCTGAATTCAAGACTCGAATTTTTCCTCCATGATACTCTTCGATAATGCGTTTTGCCAAGCTCAGACCCAAGCCCCAACCTCGCTCTTTGCTGGTGATACCGGGCAAGAATATGCGCTTGAAAATCTTCTTGGGCATTCCTTTTCCTGTATCTTTTACCTGAATATGAACTCTATCTTTTTGGATAAAGGCAGCGATATAGATCTCTCCGGTTTTGTTTGATAACGCATCGATACTATTGCGAATAAGGTTTTCCAGTGTCCATTTGATCAGATCAATATCGGCGTTGACGCTAAGTGAATCAAATTTACAATTATCGATCAGGCTGATCTTCCCAGCATAATTGGGCAAACGTTTATCGAAATATTCGATGGTATCATCAATTATGGTTTTCAAGTTTACCGGCTTTAAGATGATGGAAGAGCCTACTTTGCCAAAACGAGAAGCAATCTTGTGCAATCGATCAATATCGTCATTCATATCATTTAGCATCTCTATCATCTCAGCATCATCATATTTCGCTTCGATGCGCATTGCCAGAAAATCGTTCCAAGCCTTCAAAGAAGAAAGCGGCGTGCCAAATTGATGAGCCGTCTCTTTGGCCAAACCCACCCATAGCATGTCCCGATCACTTTTTTTGACGATCGATAAACCATAGATTCCCAATAAAATGAAAATCGTCACGATCAAGAGCTCCAGATAAGGCATCATCCTCAGTCTTTTCACCGTATCAGATTCTCCATAAAAAAGATAGCCAGTTACCTCGGGCGAATCCTTGTACGGTTTCAGCTGAATCATATTGCCCTCTGCTTCAAACTTTTTGCACATCTGGCGCAATTTTTCCTGCTCACTCAGCTCCAAATCACTAAACACTTTCTTCTCCACACCGGTA
Source organism: Cloacimonadales bacterium (SeqCode) (assembly GCA_046482725.1). Taxonomy (GTDB): domain Bacteria; phylum Cloacimonadota; class Cloacimonadia; order Cloacimonadales; family TCS61; genus DAOWES01. Next base: position 6,678 of record JAWOEN010000125.1, on the reverse strand, counting down.
TAATCCCAAGAAGAGGGATTCTTCATACTATCGGCAATAATGATGGGATAGTTTACTTTCGGAACTATATTCTCCATAAAATAGGTAAATATAAACTGCTCCAAATCCACATCATCCGGCAAGCCCAAAAATTTGGCATAAAGATCGGGCACCACCTGAACATCTTCTTTCACCTGCTTCAATAAGATATTTGTGTAGATCAGAAAGAGAAAAAAAATGACAATACTACCGAAAATATAGTACAATTTTACAATATTGCGCCGATGACTATTCTTTTGCTTTAGCTTCATCCCATACCTCATCCAGTTCTGCTAGACTACTTTTTTTCATATCACGATTCTGCGCCTTAAATTTGCTCTCCACATAGCCAAACCGCCGCTCAAATTTATCGATCGTCCTGCGCAAGGCTGTCTCTGTATCAAAACCCAATTTACGCGAAATATTTACGATCGAAAACAGCATATCGCCCAGCTCATTCTCCATCTCTTTGCGATCATTGGCCTGAAAAGCTTCGTCAAATTCCAAAGTCTCCTCTTCCAATTTCTGGATCGCCGGCTCCACACTTTTCCAATCAAAGCCAACTGCAGCAGCTTTTTCTTGCATGCGCTGCGCCACGATCAAAGCTGGCATATTTTTGGGAACGCCTTCCAAAACAGATTTACGATGGCTCTTCTCTTGCATCTTGATTTTTTCCCAATTCATCTTCACGCCTTCTGCATCTGTAGCTGCTCCCTCGCCAAAGATATGGGGATGACGGCGAATAAGTTTGGCGCTGATTTTATCTAAAACTCCCTGCATCGTAAATTGGCGCTGCTCCTCAGCGATCTGCACTTGCATCACGATGTGCAGCATCAAATCTCCCAATTCCTCTTCCAGATCTTCGCTGCTCTCTTTTTCGATAGCTTCAATGCACTCATAAAGCTCTTCTATAAAATTGGGAATCATACTTTTGGGCGTTTGCTTCAAGTCCCAAGGACAGCCCGCTTGGGGATCTCGCAGATCTGCTACTATCTTTTTTAGTTTATCAAATTCTTGCATAAATTATCCTTCATTATTTTTTTCTTCGGATTTTTCCAGATCAGCTTGCCGAGCTTCGTACTCTTGCCAACGTTTTCTGATCCGACGATTTTTGATACTGCGCCGTAGCAGAGCTAGCAAAAATATCAGTGGCAATAGCGCCCAGATCAGACCGGAACCAGACAAAAGCAGACCCAACCGGAAATTGTCTTGCGAATACTGCTCAAAAAAGTAAGAAAACTCCGAGGGTGTAAAGTAAAAGCTGCGAATAAAAGCTGCTGAAAACTCTCTCTCTGTCTGCAGATTTTGCCAAAATCTTTGAAAGCGCTGCGGTTTTTCCGTTGCCAGATACTTCACAGCCAAAGCTGAATTGGCATAAAAAGATTCCCACTCAATCCTATTTTGCGGATATCTTCGCCGCATTTGGTTCAAGCTTTGAGAATTTCCCAGCAGATAATTTTTGATAAAGTTTAGCTCGCGCCGATATGTAAGACCGCCCGAATAATAAACTGCCATCCCTTCATTGAACCAGAGCGGAGGATTTTTGATCTGAGCATGGACAAAATGGTGAATATACTCGTGCAGAATAATCTCTCGCAGGCGGGAGAAATTTTTCATATCACGCGGGTTTTGCAGTAAAATGGTAGCTCTGCTAGGAATATAGACAGCTTGGCTAAATTCGATAATCGGCGAACTTCGCCCAATGATCTCATGATATTGCGCTTCATCGCGCGCCATGATAATCTTTATTTTCAGCTCGGGATATTGACCAATTTTGCGCTGAAACGTGTCGATATCTTCCCAGAGATTATCCACGATCAACCGGGCTAATTTCTCCTGGTTCTGCGGATAGTGGATCGTGATATCATGTTTCTGAAATTGTGCTGCTGAAAGCTGAAAGAATATCAGCAGCCCCAATAATAGTAACGAAAACTTAGGATAGCGCGTACTAAACCTCGCCGAGACTACTCTTGATAATTTTTACTAATTTACTGATGTCAAAAGGTTTGAACACTACATTTTTCAAGCCCGCCTGACGTGATCTCACCACGGCATGATTGGGATCATAACCAAAGCCGGTCATCATAATTATCGGCAAATTCTCCTGGCTCTCTTTGGCTCGTTTGTAAAGCTCGTAGCCGTCCATATCGGGCATGGCGATATCTGTTATCAATATATCCACCTCACCCTGAAGCACTACCTTTAGCGCTTCATAGCCGCTATTGCGCACCCACACATTCAGCTGCTGGCAACACTCTTCCAGCTCAGATTTCAGATAGGTTGTTACATCTGCCTCATCATCCACGATCAATACGTTTTTCTTCTTTTCCATCATTGCAATCTTTCCCTTAATATCTTTATGTTTTTCTGATAGAGCTCTTCTATCAATTCTGGTTTTAACTTCTGCACCTGGCGATAGATAAGATAAGCCTCAGCTAAATTATCTTTTTCCAGTGCCAAAAATTCGTTCGACCGAAATTCCAAATCGCGAAGCGGAAAATCCATCTCTTTTCCGGCTCGCTTTATTTTACTGATCAAGCCCTGCTTTATCTGAAAAGCCAGCTCTTCATACTCAAAATCCAAATTTAGATCCTTGCTGACAAAAAGAAATCTTAGTCGCTGCTGATAAGATTCAAGCGTACGCAATTGCTTGCGAATTAGCTCGGCCGCTGCAAATTGCAGATCATCCATCAAATCTTGCCGTCTCGCTTCCCATTTTTGGATTAATTCAGGATTGGGAAAAATATAGTTCTGCAAAATCATCGCAGTTTTCTGGGGATTATCTTGCAGACAAGAGCCTACACAATCATCACTTTTCAAAAGCTGGCAAGGATATTTATCAGGTGGACAATTTGGTAATTTTTCCAGCTGATTCAAGAGATCTAGATAATCCAAAACCAAAAATCGGTTTTCAAAAGGACCCAGATAAAAATATTCTTCCTGCGTATTTTCCACCATCTTAAAAAAAGGCGGATTGTGAAAATCTACTGCCAAATAGGCAAAATCGCTATAAGGTTGCAACATCTGATTGAATTCCGGCTGCTCAGAAGCTAGCAGCCAGCGACTCTGGGCAAATGCGCCAAACAGATCTGCACTAGTAGCATAGCCGATAGTGTCGGTCAAAGATACCAATTGCATAATGTTTTTATCCTCGGGATTTTGACTAAAATAAGCCGTGATCGCTCGCTGCAGATTCGAGCTATAGCTCACAAACATAACCTGCTGCTGCTGCGCGAAATAAAAATATCCCGGCGCAGTTGGTAACTCTATACTTTTATCTAAAATTCTACTCTTTTTTATTTTTTCCATAAACGCAAAAATCATGAGTAGATTTCTCTCGTCAACTAATAACTGGGAATAGGAGAGGAATACATTTGGAATACGATAGGAATACGGTGGGCATACGATTGTGAAAGCGCTGGGAATACGGTGGGAAAATAAAGAATTAACTCGTTCACACCAATTTCCTCTAGGAAATTGCAGAGAAAAGAATTACCATAAAGGTGAACCGTAAATTCTGTCGTATTACTCTTCCAAGAGTCCAAACTCTGAACTCTGAATTCTCAATTCTGCTCGTTTATGTCGCTACTACGTAGCTTTTGATTTTCGAGCTTGGGATACCAGCAGCTCACGCTGCTGGCTACAGAAATTTCGCTGCTAAGGCAGCTTGGTTCATCATTTTTCTTTGTTTGCCCAAAGAAAAACGATGCAAAAAGAAAAGGCACCCTGCAGATTAGACTTTTTATTTGTTAGCTGCAAAATATCTGGTGATGCCAAACTCGTAACCGTGCCTTCGGCAGATTACTCAGACAGTGGCATCACCGGGTGTCGCAAACTCCACCCCGATATTTTTATCAGAACAAATGAAAAAAAGTCATCTGGAAGGGACGGATAAAAAAAGGTCTTCTGGATCTGACTTCCCTGACGAGACGTAGAGCTTGATTCTTCGGGGCGAAGTCTGTAGTATTCCTCTTCCTAAATTCTGAACTCTAAACTCTGAATTCTGAATTCTGCCTAGCCAGCATTAACTCGTTCAGGCCAATTTCCTCTAGGAAATTGCAACGGAGCAAGCTGATTTGTTTTTTTAATTTGACGTCTTTTCTTCTCTTAAATTATCTCACAATGAAAAAAAAAGAGGATAAACTTTTATGAAAAATCAAGATAAGCAAGAAAATAAGGATCGTGCCTCTTGACAGAAGGCAATAAGCTCAGGAGAAAAAAAATGGATATCAAATTTGTTATTGCCTCAGCAGTCATTATTGGTGTTATCTGCCTGCTCTCTATCATAGGGCTCATCGTCAGATCTGGTCGTAAGAAGCTCACCAGCTATATTCAAAAAAAATTCGATCAAAGCGAAATTATCGGAGCGACAACAAAAGCAAATTTCTTCGGTTTAAAATCAAAAGCTGGCAAACAGATACGTGGGAATGCGGCAATCATTCTTACCAAGAAGCAGTTAGTTTCGCTTCGAGCTCTACCCTTCCAAGCATACTCGATTCCGATAAAATCAATTCAACGCGTCTCACTACCCCAAACCTTTAACGGAAAATCTATCTTTGCTAAACTACTTTGCGTTCATTTTACCAACGAAAGCTGTGAAGACTCAATAGCTTGGGCAATTCAAAATCCAGAAAAATGGAAAGAGAGCATAGAAGCGCTGCTGACAAGGAGCTGAACAACTCGAGAATATTCCCCCCGGGAATGCTTGAGATCTATTTTGCCGAGATTGCAGCTTTCATTACAGAAGAAGAATATTGAGCAAATTTACAGAAATTATCTGCTTGACTCCCAGCTGAATTATGGGCTTTTAGGGTTTGAGACTGAATGGATAAAAATGGTAAAGATAAGAAAAATAAAAAAACATATTGACTTGTTAAGGTATACATTAACAGTTGGGGCATGAATGAAAAATAAAAGAAGTGTTGAATTTAAAAAAATTCCGATAAATGCTTCCTATGGTGAAGTTATAAATGATGTCTATCTCGTCATAGAAAATGGAAAGTGTAAAGTATTAGATTCATTGAATTCTTTAGAAACAGACAAAAAAGATGAAATAATCGTGATTATATCTAATATGGCAACGATAAAAAACTTTAGATCAAAAAAAATTAGATATCTCTTAAAAAAATACAGCTATGGAGAAATCAAGCCATTTGGACACAGAGTATTTTTCTTCAAGAAATGCGGAAATAACATCATACTTTTTGATTATAAAACTAAAAAGAAAGGCAGCTTAGGAGATTCTGTTTATAAGCAGATTGAAAAGGAGAAAATATATTATGAGCAAGAATTTAGAAAATACTATAAATAGTTTGTTTGATAGCAAACCAACAGCGAATCAAAAAGCTTGGAAGATCATAAATCAATTTTATCATCTTGTTTTGACTAAAATGGAACAAGATAATATTACAAGAGCTGATTTAGCCAGAAAATTAGGTAAATCAAGAGCATCTATCTCTCAAATGTTTAATAAGACTCCCAATATTTCTATTAAGAAAATGATAGAAATTTCTGATGCAGTTGATTTAGAGATTAATTTAACAACTAACTTATTTCTTCAAGAGAACAAACTCAAGAAAATCCAAAAATTCATCATCATTCCCGTTGATAAGTTTGACGAGGATTCGATTCCACAAGATAGCAAAACAGTAAAAATCAAGACCAAATCAATTTATACCAATAAAGAAAATTGTCTTGGTTGCTAAGGAGAGAGATATGACCATAAGAGATAAAAAAGATGAGTTAAAAATTAACTTTGCTCTGATAAAAGTTGAAAAATTGAAATTTTTTGAAAATGACCCCAATGAAATTGGCTTTGATGAAAAAAGTAAGGACAAAATTAATACTGCTATTCATACAGAATTAGATGTAAATATTGAAGCTGAAACCATAGGGATTATTCTAGAAATAAATTTTAAATCTTCAAATGATAATAATATTGATTTATTTGGTATTAAAACTCGTCATCTTTATAAAATAAATAACATAAAAACTGTTGTTAAAGAAATTGATAAAAATAATTTTAACATTCCCGATAGGTTTTTAGCTTCACTGATTTCAATAGCATATTCTGGAACTCGCGGCATGTTAGTCATTCTTAATAATAATAATAAATATAAAAATTTGTTGTTACCTCTTGTTCAACCAACAAAGCTCTTACCACCCAAGAATCCTGATTATGAATAATCGTAGTGATTTTTTTTCACCTGTATCAAATAGCCTCACCTCCGCTTAGTTCATCCTAGCGGCGACATCCCAATAAAAAATAAGCTGGAAGCAAATGAGGAAAGTCCAAAGCCTAAACGCTATGAAGCAACTAAATAAGCTTCCTAGAAATTATCTGCTTGACTCCCGCTGAATTATGGGCTTTTAGAGGTTTGTGAGCTGGGAGAAGAAAAAGAGATTTTTTTAAAATAGGAGTTTAGGATGATAAAAGAAAATGAGCTATTGTTGTTATCTCACCCAATAAACGGAATATCACCTTAAGATGCTACCCAAACGTTAGAAGCTATCATTTTTTCTAAAATGTGACTTCTTAAAAAAGGATATACAGACAAATGACTAAATTAATTTTAATCGATGGAATATTTGGCTCAGGAAAAAGTACAGTTACAAAAAACATCTCCCAATTCCTGACTCTCAACAATATCTCTAATCATT
>JAWOEN010000066.1:0-29954 GCA_046482725.1 Cloacimonadales bacterium (SeqCode) | reverse complement strand
GTTCGAGGTAGCTTTCTACAGCTGCTGCTGACAAATCCCAGATCTTTTGCCAAGCTTGGTTGTACAAGATCAAGGTGCCATTTTTATCACGTACCGAAATGCCCAAAGGTGAATCTTTGATAATAGCGTTTGATAATTTCTGGTTGCTGATAATCAGCTCTTCAGTTTTTTTCTGCTCAGTGATATCGCGCAAATGTTCGATGATTTTTACGATTTTACCCTGATCATCATAGATCGGATAAGCTCGAGCATCTACCCAGATTTTTTGTTGCGGCAAAAAACGCTCTACTTTGGCACTTTTGCCGCTGACAAAAACCTTTTCGGCGGGACACAGCTCACAAGGCATCTCGCAATTGTGCATTTCATAGCATTTTTTTCCAATTACATCTTGGGCTGTTTTTCCGAAAAATTCATAACCTGTTTTATTGAAGCGCTCAATATTATGAGCAGTATCGTAGATGCCCATCACATCCGGGATATTATCGAAAACTCCATTCAAGAGATCAGATTGTTCTTCAAATTCTTTTTCACGTCGGGCCAGAGCAATTTCTGCTTTCTTACGGGCACTGATATCGCTGATAAATCCTTCCAGAGCGACCAATTGATCTGCGGCGTAAATTGCGTGTCCCTGCTCGGAAAGCCAGATGATCGAACCATCTTTGTGCTCGATCCGATATTCTATCTGGTAATTATCGGTATCTTTTAGAGCTTGCTGAATATTGCGGCGGACTGCTTTTTCATCTTCAGCACAGATCAGCTCGGCAAAAGATATTTCCCGATCATATAGCAATTCATCTCTGTGATATCCGGTTACCGCAAAACAGCCCTCCGAAAGATATTCCATTGTCCAATTATTATTGGTTTTACAGCGGAAAACTATGCCGGGCAAATTGCTGATAAGTAATTCCAGCTTTTCCTGAGTTCGGGCAATTTGGGCGCGTTCCGATTGGCGTTGCATCGCATTTTGCACAGCTTGATGAATTTGTACCAAGCGATTTTTTAGCACATAATCCCAAGCTCCGTGTCGCATGCACTCTACTGCAGTTTCTTCACTTTCCGAGCCGGTAACAATGATGATGGGAGTAGCGGGGGCTAGCTTCTGAACCAGATCTATTGCTCTCAGCCCATCAAAGCCGGGCAGAGTATAATCCGATAAAACCAGATCTGGCCGGAAATCTGCCAGCGCTTTGACAAAATCTTTTTGATTACTAACGACTTTTTTGCTAAATCTCAAACGATAGCGTTTCAGTTCGCGCTCGATCAATAGTGCATCGTTTAGATTGTCTTCTAAAAATAAGATCTTTAACATTTTTCTCCTACCAATGATTCTAATTCTGATAAATCCGAAATTTTATCTCAAACAAAGTACCTTGAGGCTGATTTTCTTTGACCGAGATCTCGGCCTGATATGAAATTACCAGCTGCTTGACGATGAATAATCCCAAGCCACTATTGCCGGTGGCTCCATATTTAAAGTTTTCATCAAAAATTTTTTCTCTAATCTCAGCCGGAATTCCCTGCCCGTTATCAGCAAATCTCAGAATGAAATTTTTGCCTTCCGCTTCACCTCTAATCTCCACTTTGCTAGCTTTGCCATGCATTACCGCATTGCGATAGAGATTATCAAATAGAGATTTCAGGCTGCTGTTGGCCAAGATCTCTACTGAGGGTAAATCCAGCTCTATCTCTAGCTCTGTCCAAGATCTTGCCAGCTTTGCCAATAGCAAGCGTAGATTTACCGGCTGCAGATTTACCTGCGAGCGAAAGATATTTTCCAGCTCGCGCATATTGCCGATCAGTTCTACCCCGATTTGAGCTTTATCGGAGATCGCTGACAAATATTTTGTTTCAGAATTGCTCTGGAAAACCCTGACTGCCGATTTGATCGTGCTAAAGAGATTGGCTAGGTCATGACGCAAAATTTTATTGATCAATTCCAAGTGGGCTTGCTGCTGTTCCAATTGCAGATTTTTTTTGCTGATACTACGCTGCATATTGACCAATTCATTGTTGATCTTCGTCATCTCTTCATAGAAAATATTCTCTGCTAAATTTCCTTCATCTGCCGAATCCAGTGATTCTTGCATCTCCGGTTGAAAGAGATTATTGCTTTTTAGTAATTCCGAAAATTGAGCGAATTTTAGTAAATTTTCGGTGAGAACAATCAAAAATTTCTCCTGAGCTAAAATACCCGAAAAGACAAAACTGGATCTTGCAGTAGCGTTTTGTAGTTGGAGCTCTTGGTTGATCATGAAATTATGCAATTTTATTTTTCGGAAGAAATCGTAAGCCTTGTTAACTTCAGAAGTTTGGATTAGATGAAAAAAGGAAGCATTATCTTCCGAGCCCAATTGCAACTGCAGTTCGTTTTTCAGTACTTCCACGATCTGATAATCCTGATCACAATAGAGAATAGTCGTTTTTTTTAGCATACAATCCCACGAGCCATTTCCAAGGCAGAGTTGGCATCGGGAGCAAAAGCATCAGCCCCGATTTTTTGCCAGAGATAGCGGTCAAGATTGAACGGATAGCCACCCACAATGATTTTGGGTGGAAGCGGTAATTGTTTGATTTCGTGTATCACCTTTTCCAGATCTTGCAGATGAAATGAGATGGTAGTAGCCAAAGCTACGATCTCTGGTTGCAGCTCTTTGATGCTGGAAATTATACTGGTTTGGGGAGTTTGCGCTCCCAGAAAATAGCTATCCCAACCAGCCATTTCAAAATAATCGGAAACCATTCTGATGCCGATTTCGTGCAGCTCGTTGCCCACGGCAGCGGCGATGACTTTTTTGCCGTTTCTGGGTGTTTGGAAAAGATAAGGATAGAGCTGGGACATGATCATTTGGGTGGCAGCCGAGACAAAATGCTCTTGCGCCACTGAGATTTTGTTGGTTTGCCAAAGGCGACCCACTTCATATTGCACCGGCAGGAAAACTTCATCGTAGATGTCTTTGATCTCGGTTCCGGCTTTTACTTCTTGCAAGATAAGCTGGGAAGCAGAGTGGCGATCGGCAGCTAAAAGCAAGTTCAAATATTTTTGCGCCAGTTTGCCATTGGCCGCAGTTGGATTGATAAAAGAGCTCTCCATTTGCGCTGTATGTCGCAACCGTTCTTGAGCTGCGGAGATCATTTCATCCAGCTCGCTCTGCTCTGACAAGCGCAGAACTTCATAAATCGCAAAATGCAAAATTCCCAAATACTTGCTATATTTTTTGGAAGAGAGGCCAAAATTACTGACAATCACAGCCGAGAGGTCAATATAATCCAAAAAGATTTTTGGGGAATTATTTTCCAAGCCGGCGATCAAATAATTTAGCAGATAACCCAGATCACGTTGCGATTTTTGTTGAGCAAGCTGCTGTTTGGCGTCCATATTATCCTTGCGCTGGTAGATTTTTTTGGTTGTACTTAGGGTGATTTCTGCGCTATGCATTCGCATAAGTGTAGCCAACTGTTTACGATTCATAATTCCTTCCTTTTAGTTTAAGTAAGTTAGAATAAAAACTTTTATATATCTTATGATGTAAGAATTATTGTCAAGCTGATTAACGGATTATTTCTTTGGCTCGAGGAGAGAATTAGGAGATTGAGTTTTCTTTGCTTGTCAAATAAATCGCCGCTGCCATAGCTGGGTTCATTTTGAAAATTAGGGAGCTGATAGATGGATAGAATCAAAGGTGTAATGATGGTGATAGTCTCTGCTATGGGCTACGGTTTGATGCCGCTCTTTGCGAGCTGGGCAACAGCTGCTGGCAGCAGTGTGGAGATGATGTTATTTGGTAGATTTTTTCTGGCTAGCCTCTTTCTGGGCGGGCATCTGCTAATTCACCAGATCTCTTTCAAGATCGAGCTGAAAGATTTTTTTCTGCTGCTGTTGATCGGGGGAGTGGGTTTGGTAGCTACCACCCAGATGCTATTTTACAGCTATCGCCTGATCGCAGTATCCCAAGCTACAGCTCTGCACTTTATCTATCCGGTAGCAGTGGTGATCTTTGCCATCGGACTAAAGCTAGAACGCTTAAACACTAGCAAAATAGTAGCATTGTTTTTAGCGATCTTGGGAGTTTGGTTTTTGACCAAGAGCAGCCTGCAGCAACTAAATCTGATGGGCATAATTTTAGCACTTTGCAGCGGAATTACTTATGCAGTGTATGTGGTGGGAGTGGCTTTGCCACGTATAGCCCGGCTCAGTCGCTGGCTTATCTCTTTTTATACATCTCTGATCGCCAGCTTCTGCTATTTGGTGTTGGCTGCTTTTCAGGGAAATTTTTCTCTGCAATATCAGCTTTCTGCGCTGGGCGGCATCTTTGCTCTGGCTCTTATCTCCACAGTTTTAGCCCAAATCTTTCTGATGCGTGGCATCGCGATTATTGGTCCATTCCAGGCTGCCATCCTCAGCACGTTTGAGCCTTTGGTTGGCATCCTGGTAGGATTAGTCATCTTTGCCGAGCAATTGAATGTGCTTAATTATCTTGGTATGTTTCTGATCATCGCTGCTCTAATTCTGGTAATTTTGGGTCGAGAGATCAGCCGTAGAAAATTATCCAGCTCGAGGATGAAATCTTCAGACTAATTTATTTTACAATTACCAATTCATACTCTTTTGAGCCCAAGCCCAGCTTTGCTGCCAGATCAATTTGTTGATAATTATCTACTTGATTGAATTCTTGCAAGATATCGGCTTGGCCGGTTTGCTGGGCCAATAGATCCAAGCTGGCTTTTTCCACAGCTACGATATCGGTGCCGGCCACGATTCCGATGTCATCAGTAAAGGGCGCAGGAGCGCTGGACATACAATCGCAAGCTTGCGAAATATTTGCCAAGACATTGATGTAGATGATGGGACGATACTTGATGACAGCTTTGGTGTATTGCAACATGCGAATAATAAAATCGCTTTTGCTAGTAGAATCCCAGGGAATGCCGAAAACACTTTCCGGGCAGACGCCCACACAGGTGCCGCAACCGATGCATTTTTCTGCAGATATCTTTACAGGCTGCAGAGTGATGGCATTTGGCGGACAGAGCTCCACACATTTGCCACAAACAATGCATTTATCAGCTTTGATGGTGGGAATTGTGCTGGCGTGCATTGCCATTTTGCCGGCAACACTGGCCATGCCCATTCCCACATTTTTGATAGCGCCGCCAAAGCCCGATAAGCCGTGACCCTTGAAATGCGAATAAGCCAAGATGGTATCGTAATTGCTAATATTTTGACCAAAATAGGCTTTGTCAAAATATTTGCTGTTGGTTACCGGCAAAGCAAGATCATACTCTTTATCCAAAATATCTATCGGGGCAAAATCGAAGCCGTGCTGCCGCGCCAACTTGATGTGGCTATCTGTGTAGCGCCGCTCCGAGACATAAAGTACGTTGGATTCTATCAGATTGGCAGAAATCTTTTTAGCCAGTGGTTTGATCAATTTGGGAGGTAAGAAATTTTTGTTACCTTTCTCACCAAAGTGTAGCTTTATCCCGATTTTTCCCGCTTGGGGTGGCTTGATTAAATCGTATAATTTATTGATGCTTTGACTGGAAATATCTTGGCAAAAAAATACCTGGTTTTTCATGAAACAACGCTCCTTTTATCTTTGTAAAATTTGTTTTTATTCGTGCTATTTTAGGCCCCAAAGTTTGAGCAGAGCCAGCATGCCAAAATAGAAAATGATCATGACAGTAGTAGAAATTAGCATGCTGGGGAAAAAATGAACTTTGGCGCGCAATAAGATGGGTAGGATAATGAAAAATGAGAGACTGGGAATCACCAGCCAGAAGATATCTTGGGAAAGATTGGCAATTTGCTCGACATCTTTGGTCTCGAAGTAGAGCCAGAAAATCGCCAAAACACTCAAGAGCGGAACTGAAGCTAAGATCGCACCTAAAATGGAGCTGCGCTTTGCTACTTCTGAGATGAGTAAAATCAGCAAGGCCGAGATAGAAATTTTTAGAAAATAATACATCGGTTTTATAGCCTTCTCAGATAAAAATTTTTGGTAATTGCTCGCTTCAGATCCAGAACTGTCTCTTGATCACGAAAGAGATATTCCTCGGTGAGAATATAGCTTTGCTCTTGCCAATCATATGCATATTTAAAATAGATCTCTTTGGAGTTTTCATCGCAGCGCGAGGCGATTTGACGGAAGTAACGCTTCAGCAGCTCACCCTCTTCTGCAGGTAAGCGCGCCGGTAAATGGCGCTGCAAGATCATCTGCAGTTTTGGTTCAGGATTAATCAAAATTTAGCTCCTCAGCACCACGAAAAAAACTACATTTAAAAAAAAGTCCTTTTAAGCTCAGATAGATAACTCCTAAGAAGATGATTAGACAGACAATTTTTAGTTTCATGATTTTTCTCCTATTTTGTCTTTTTATTCAAGTCTATGAAAAGCCAAAGTGACTCTTCATCAATTTGGTAGCATTCACTTTTACGGCGCGAGAGATTATCGACAGTTGCATAAAAGCTATCGTTGGGAAAGATTAACTTTTCTTCTAAATAAACACTATAGTAATCTTCATAACCATTTTTTTTGTGAGCAGCAATTGTATAATCCGGCTCATCAATAAAGCGGTGTTTAGTGCTGGCAGCATCAAGCAGAAAATCTCTGACCTCGTCCATCTCTTCAGCAGAAATTGCTGTCTCAGAGATCGTCATTTTCTCATATTGCGGAATATTATTGGCTGAACAAGCCAAAGTCAGCAGCAAGATCAAGAGCCCGCAGTAGAAAAACATTTTTCTCATTATCACCACCTTTTCAATATTTTGAGGGAAAAAACTCCTGCCTGCTTTTGGCAAGCAGGAGCATCTATTTATCAGGCTTTCACATTGCAGACAATATTTCTGAACCTAGCCGGAGCAACTCCGTGTGAGAGATGCATCGCTTGTCCCGGCTCGCCTTTTCCGCAATGGAATGTGCCGTGAAATTCCCATTCTTCTTCGCCGCAAACAGCATCGCAAGCAGCCCAAAATTCTGGAGTGATCCCAAAATATGTGGGTTCTTTGACGATGTGCTTGAGCTCACCATTTTCTATTTTCCAGCCTATTTCTGTGCTGAATTGGAAGTTGTTGCGATTATCATCAATACTCCAAGTTTTGGTGAAATCGACAAAATAGCCATTTTCAGTATTGGCGATCAGTTCTTGCAGGCTGCCACTACCGGGTGCCAGACAAAAATTTGTCATTCTGATCAGAGGAATATCGTCTCCGGAAGTTGCCAACATATTGCTGGTGGGTTGCAAGCCCAAAATTGCTGCACTTTCCTGAGAGTTTTGCTGATCCAATAAAATGCCTTTTTTGATAATATCGACTGTGGCAGCGGGAGTACCTTCATCATCCACCAGATGAAATCCCATTCCGCGCTCATCTTTACTATCGCTGTAAATATTGACCTGAGGTGAACCGTAGCGGAAATTTCCGATCATCTCCGGCTTGATAAATGTCTTGCCGGCATAAGAAATTTCCTTGCCCAAAATTCGATCTGCTTCGGTAGCATGTCCCACAGATTCGTGCAATTGCAAAGCCAGATGACCACCACCAATGATGATGTCGGCCCGCTCTTCTTCGATGCGGGGTGCATCCAAAAGGTCGATTGCCTGCTTGATGATCTCATCTGCGTGCTTTTCCAGCTCCACGCCACGAATAATCTCAAATCCGCCGCGACGCCCGTTCATATGCCCGGGATAGGTGCGGCTCATCGCTTCCTTACCGTTGGATGCCAAAACGTACATTTGAGGCAGCGCATCGTAGACTGTGCTCTCTACCAGTGTACCTTCGGTATTGGCATAGATTTTGTGCTGACGATAGAGCTGGCAGAAAACATGTGAGTAGACGATTTTTTCATGTCCCACCAATTTTTTAGCGATCTTTTCCAAATACTCGATTTTGGCTTGATCAGTCATCAGAAAGGGATCCTCTTGCGGTTGGAAATGATATTTTTCTACAACTGGTTTCAGAGGAGTGAATTTGGCAGCTTGCGGACGAAACTTGCTACCCAATTTGGCGTTGGTAATGGCGCGTTGAATAGTCTTATCGATAGCTTGTTCCGAGAGGATAGTGGTGCCGGCAAAGCCCCAGCAACCGTTTTTGAGGACGCGAATGCCCAAAGCCCGAGAATCGAGATTGCTGGAAAAATGTTTCAGCGCACCTTTATCAAAGAAGATGGTTTGAGTATCTGTACTGGTAAATCTCACATCAGCATAGGTCAGCTGGGGAAGATCTAGTTTATTGATAATATTTTTGATTAATTCTTGCATGGTCTGCTCCTAAATAGTTTGAGTTGAAGAGGTTATTTGGAAGTTTTTCACAGCTACATGGGGCATGCTGAAGCTGACTATCTCAAATTCGCCATAATTGGAAGAGAAAGGTACCGGATGGTTCTGATTTTCCAAAGCATAAATCTCAGAGATGATATCAGAGATTTTTTCAGTGAAGCGTAGATTATTTACCACTTTGGTGATTTTACCATCCTCGATCAGGAAAGTACCATCGCGAGTAAGTCCGGTGACAGATGTCTCTTTGGGATTGATAAAGTTCATATAATGCAAGCTGGAAATATAGAGCCCGTGTTTGATGCCCGAGATCATCTCGGCCAGGGTTTTATCTCCGGATTGCAGAACTAAGGCCATACCCTCAGCGCCATTTTTGGTAAGCTTCAGTTTTCTGCCGTAATAATTGCCTACCAAGAAATTTTTGAAGACGCCATTTTCAATGATCGGAGTAGTTTGATACAGATGTCCTTCCGGATTATATGAAAAGTTTATCAGTTCATCAGCCAAGGGTGAATCGGTGAGCGTGATATTTTCAGGGAAAACTTTTCCATCGATTTTCCCCTCAAAAAAGCTTTGTCCATTATCCAAAGCAGCAGCTTCCATACTGCCGGAAAGATATCTGAAATATTCGCCAATGCAGCGCGGAGCCAAGATTACATCGTATTTTCCGGCCGGGACATCTACCACTTCGCTGCTGGCTGCGCTCATTTTTTCCTCTAGGGATTGGGCAAATTTTTCCAACTGAAACTTACTGAAATCTTCTCCCCCAAAAACTTCCAGAACGGTTACCTGGTTGGCGTCTGACACAGCTTTGCACTCGAAATAGATCGGGCTAAAGTGCTGTTTTTTATCCACGCCGTTGGAATTGAGAATTGTTTGGGTAGAATAATTACAGATAAAAGTGCCAAATATTTTGAAATTGTATTGGGCGGCAATTTGGGATAAATGCTTCAAAATAGCAGTTTTTTGCTCCAGATCTACTAGCTGGATATTATTAGATTTGGTCAGGGGCTCAGCTATTCTGCTATCATCTTCCAGATCGACAAAATCGGGATCAGCCGGTAAATTGGGGATAATCTTTTGGGCTTCGGCTATCTTGGCTTCTACCTGCTCGATTTTGGGATCTTTCAAATCAAAGCTATAAGACTTTTTATCTTGGTAGATTGTGGTATGCAGAGAAATCGATTGTTTGCTGATATTGTAGTTGGTCATACTTTGAAAAAATCTCAGGAAATCGGTTTCCCACTCGCTAAGCGAGAAGGCAATTTTCAGTTCGGGAAATTTGCCAAAGAGAGCGGATAATTTTTTTCGCATAAATACTCCTTTCTATTTTCAATATTTTTAGCAAATTGACAAATTTACCGAATATTTGGCAAGGGAAAGATTAATAGTACTCAGATTAGATTGTCAAAATTTATGATAATCAGCTGGGGAATCAGATAAAAATAGTTAGCAAAGCTGAAGCTACTCTTGATCTGATTTTAGTCATAACTTGAGCAAATAGTTGTTGACAGAATAGACTATATTTCGTTTGCACAATACAAATAAAATTACCAAAAAAGGATACAGATGAAAAAAATAGATCTTCATGTTCATACCAGTTTTTCTGACGGGTTGCTTTCTCCCCAAGAGATCTTGGAATTAGCAAAAAAAAACAATGTCAAAATCATGGCAATCACAGATCACGATACTTTTGCCGGCTATGAAGAAGCCAGAGAGATTGTGGCTGATTATCAGATAGAATTGCTGCCCGGAGTAGAGATTAGTACCACCCACAAAGATACAGACGTACATATTTTGGCCTATTTTGTAGATGTGGAAGATAGCGCTTTGAACCAAGAGCTGGAAAAAATTCAGCAGGGCAGATTTCGACGTGCTCAAAAGATTGTGCAAAAATTAGCCGAGTTTGGCCTCAACCTCTCATTGGAAAAGATCATCAAATTGGCCGGAAAAAATGATCTGATCGGGCGTCCTCATATTGCCCGCGCCATGGTGGATGCCGGCTTTGTGGCAAATAAGAATGAAGCTTTTGATCTCTACTTGGCAGACGGTGGTAAAGCTTATTATCCCAAACCTTCTCCCGATCCTGCCAAAATTATTCAGCTGATCAAAGCAGCCGGCGGTGTATCTGTTTTGGCACATCCGCAGACTTTGGGCGATGATGCATTGATCTTTGATATTATCGCAATGGGCATCGATGGGTTGGAAGTTTTTTATGCTAAAAGCAGCTATGAAACTACGCTGCATCTGGATGAGATGGCACTGAAAAATGGCTTGATCAGAACCGGTGGCACAGATTTTCACGGCGATAGCTTTGATGAAGAAATTTTTCAGGTTTTCGAGGCTCCGGCCAGTGTCATCTTGGAACTGAAAGCAAAGCATAAACAAATTTCGATGGGAGATTAATCATGAAAAAAGGTTTCGAAAGTTTGATCGATATCAATCAGCGTAAAGGATTTCCCAGAACTTATCGCTTCAATCAATTTATTCGTTGGTTCACTCTGTTGCTGGGCGTTTTTGCTATTGCTTATGCGCTCTGGGTGATCTTCAATAAAATCGATGGCGATTCTTCGCGCATTATCAAATTTGCGCCTATTCTGATTTTGCTGCTGGCTGTGAATTCGGTTATTCGCAATCTCTTTACCCTCAACTCCATGAAATTTTATCAAGATAGAATTAGCTTTCGTTATATTGGCAAACTGCCGGTTGATGTGAAGTGGTCAGATTTCGTCAGTATGAAGCTTTCCGCTGGCAAGCGCAAAGCGGTGCAGCTAATTTATCACGATGAGGGGAAAGAGCGCGATTTTCGTTTCTTTCTCTCCTTTCCCCACATTTTGGAAGTGATCAACAGCATTGCTGAAATGGCTCCTCAAATGGAGTTGGATGACTTTATGCAATCTATAGTTGTAAGTGAAAAAGAGCGTAAGAAGCTGAAGAAAGCTAAAATCTCACTGAAGAAAGCTGATTCTGAAAGCAAAGAATAAAAGGTAGAAAGATGAAAATTGCACTGCTTGGTCCGGGCTGGCCTTGGCGTGGCGGCATCTCGCGTTTTCAAACCAAATTGGCGCAAGAGCTTGCCCTGCAACACTCAGTCAAGATCTTCTCTTTCCAGCAGCAATATCCTCGTCTCATTTTCCCCGGCCAAGCCCAAAAGGATTTCTCGCAACCCAATCCCGGCTTGGATAGCGCCGATGTTCTGGTTCCCTACAATCCCTTTTCTTGGCGGGCGGCAGCTCGAAAAATCGCTGCCTGGCAACCTGATCTGCTTATTATCAGCTATTGGATTCCCTTCTTTGCTCCAGCCTTTGGTTGGCTCGCCCGTAGATTGAGCAAGCAAACAAAAATTTTCTATCTCACCCATAATCTGGAATTTCATGAAAAGTGGTTGCTGGCAGAAAAATTTACCGATTATGCTCTGCTACCAGCTACTAAAATCATCACACTCTCTCGGCAAGTTTTTGCTTTTGCCCAAGCAAAATATCCCAGCAAAGAAGTGGTTGAAGCTTTTCATCCCAGTTACGATTCCTACGATCAACATAATTTTAGCCGAGATCTGGTGCGCCAAGAATTGGCTCTGCAAGACAAAGAAGTCTTGCTCTTTTTTGGCTATATCAAGCCTTATAAAGGTTTGGATCTACTGCTGGCCGCACTACCGGAGATTATCCAACAAAAACCCAATATTCATCTGCTGATTGTGGGTGAAATCTACGGGGATGAGAAAAAATATTTTGCTCAGATCCAGCAACTGCAGCTGGCTGACCACATCAGCTTTATTAATAAATTTGTTCCGGAGATCGAGGTGGAAAAATATTTTAAAGCAGCAGATCTTTTGGTGTTGCCCTACAAAACTGCTACTCAGAGCGGTGTGGCAAATATTGCCTATGCGATGAAGCTGGGCGTGGTCTGCACGCCGGTGGGCGGATTGCCCGAGATCGTGATAGATGGCAAAACCGGATCTGTAGCAGCCGATCTTTCAGCTGCAGCTTTGGCCCAAGCTGTGTTCGACTTTGATTTGATCGATCCCGCAGAATTGCAACAGAATATTCAGCAACAGCTGGCGCAGCATAGTTGGGCGGAACTAGCTCGTTTGATCTTGGAGTGATTGCTGGAGTTAATATCAGATCAATATTTATTAGGCAGGAGACAGGGCAATAGTTACTTGCGTTTCTAGCTCTCTGTTGGTAGCAGTGATAATTCTGGTAAATTAGATTTATGCTGGATAAATTGTTTACGAGATATTTTTTTTTAGAATAATAAAGCCCTTCCTGCCGCGAAGGGCTTTTTTATTTTTTACTAAAAAAATAGATTAGATTCAGCTAGCTTAAGAGGAAAGAGGAAAAGTGATTGACAGTTTAGCTGATTTAGGGGTCATTGACTCAGTAGTCAACAAAAAAGAGGTTGCAATGAACAAAAGAGAATTACATAAGCAGCAAACTAGAAATCTGCTTTTGCAAACTGCCCGCGAATGCTTTGTCAGAGATGGCTTTCTGCAGACGCCGGTTAGTAAAATATCAGCTCAGGCTCAGGTAGCACACGGAACTCTCTTTGCCCATTTCCAGAGTAAAGACAATCTGATCCTGCAGGTGATAGATCTGGAGATGAGCGAGATTAGTGCAGCGATAGAAGAGCTCTTGATTGAGGCTGAAGAGGTGGGAGAAATCTTGCAGCAATATCTAAATTTGCTGGCTCAAAAGGAAGCATTTTTTACTGTTTTGGCCAAAGAGACACCTTTCTATTCGTTAGATTTACGGCGCAAATTAATCTTTCGTGATTCTGTGATTCGCTCCTATTTTTTCCAGAAAATCTCAGAACAAAATAATAGTTTGAGCGCAGCAGAGATCTCTTCGGCGTTGAATTGGCTTTTTGGTACTTTAAATTATTATCTGGCCAATCAGGAGATTTTTGTGCAGTCAGGTTCGGTCATCGAGAAATTTCGAGGCACCATCATTCATACATTTAAAAAATTAATCGGAGAAGTTTGATGAGAAAAATTGGATTGATAGCAGCTATCTTGCTGTTGGTTGCAGCGATATTTGCCGTAGAGATTCCCTATTCTGAAGTAGAGACAAAGTCAGCGGATAATTTACTGGGGCAGATGCTAAAAGTTTCGCCGGAAGATGGCGAGCCGGTGCCGCAGCAGACAGACGTATATTTGTGGTATGATCATGAATTTTTGTATGTGCTGTTTGAAGCAGAGTTGAATGATGATTTTGAGGTCGGCACATACGCTAGTGGAGAATCATTTCCTGAGGCAGATTTTTTGCGATTGCAATTGATCACCAATCCCCAAAGCTATTATGCCTACTGTTTTTATGCCTTTCCTCTGGAAAATCGTTATGATGCTGTTAGGAATAGTGACATGAATATGGATGGCAGTTGGGATAGCGATTATTCCTATGAAAATGAAATTACTGAAGATCGTTGGCGCTGCCTGATGAAAATACCCTTTAAAGATCTGCGCTATACCAACGATGAGCTAAAGCAGTGGAAGGTAATCTCCAGCCGCCGCTTTTATGCTGAAGATGAGTACTACTCTTTTCCCTACACTACCACCAATATGGGCAAAGATTATTTCCGCAAAGCCTTTGATATCTCGCTCAGCGCGGAGATTACCAAACTTTCCAACCGAAAAATTCGGCCCTACTATGTGCAAAAATATGATTTGAAAAATGATGAATATTCTGCTTTGCAAGACAATTTGGGCTTGGATCTTTCCTATAATCCCACCACTTCTACCAAGCTAAAAATAGCTCTTAATCCTGATTTTTCTGATGTGCCGATGGATAGTGAAGGCGATAATTTCAATTTGCGTTATGCGCCTTGGTTTGAGGAAAATCGCTTTTTCTTCACCGAAGATATCGACGTGTTTGGGGTAGATGATGACCTCTTTTATAGCAGAAATCTGATGCAACCCATCTATGCGGTGAAACTCACTGGCAATGGAGAGAAATATGCTTTCGGCTTACTCTCTGCTCAGGATAAAGAGGTGAAATCAGCTGGCAATATCACCAATGATGATGACTATTATAACTTGGCAGCCTACAAACTGATTTATGAAAAATACAGTTTGCAAACCACTTTTCTCAACACTTTTAACACGGGCTTTCACAATGAAGTTTTGCATCTTAGAGCGGCTTACGAACTGAATAATGCCAATGAGATCTATCTGGGCTCCGACCTTTCATACTACAAAGCAGAAGCGCAACAAGCTCGCAAAGGCTACGAACTTTACGCCGCCTATAGATTTAGAAAAGATGATTTTCGTTTGAGTACGACCCTGATCAGTCGCAGTAAAGATCTGATTTCCCAGATGGGCAGAATGTTTGATACAGATTATACTTCCGGCAATCTCAACCTAAATTATTCGTATAAACCTATCGGTGCATCTTTTTTGGAAGAGGCAGGAATTTCCGGTTGGAGTGCGTATTCTCATAAAACAGAATCAGACGCATTTAATTCCACCAATATCGGAACTAATCTTTGGTTCAATTTCAGTTTTGACCTCAATTATTGGCTAAATCTCAACAGCGGCAAATATCTCTATGTAGATGATTATCATGATTTTAGTCGGGAATTTGCCTGGAATGATTATTCTACCGGTTTTAGTTACCACAAGTTTTCCAATCTGGGCTTTAGCGCTAGTTTTTCCCAGAAATTAGATTTTTATTACAGTAGATTACGCAATTATCAGAAACGGAAATATGGGCTGAATGTTTGGGGAAATTACGGTTCACGGCTCAATTATGGCTTTGATCTTAATCGAATTGAATATCTGGATTTTGCTCGCGAATATGCAGCTGAGCTAATTTCTGATGCGGGTGAGACATTGACGATAACAGACAGTAGTGATGACAATTATAACGTCGGAAATGCTTATGTAACGTTGAATCTATCCAATAGTTTTAGCATCAAAAACGGTTTGGGATTCAACAGTTATGAGTTTGAAGATAGAACAGGCCATTTGGGGTTTTATGCCAATCTCAAATGGGAATTTCGCCAGGATTATTTTCTTTATGCCGGCTATAGTACGGCTGTAGACGAGATTGAGCGAAGCGGTTTTTGGGATGAATCCAGAATTTTGAATCATGAGCAGATATATCTAAAAATCGTCATCACGATTTAGGAGGAGATATGAGTCCGATCAAGTTATGCAGAAGCTGCGGCAAGGTGATGAAAAATGCCAGAGATTTTTCGCAGCAAAATATCGAAAGTGAATTTTGTCAGGATTGTACAGATGAGTTTGGTTATCTAAAAAGTTATTCCAAAATTATTCGTCAGACCCAAGATAAATTGATAGGGCAGATGGGAATATCACAACCTGAAGCGGAGGCAATAGCTTTGGCCAATGTGAAGGAAATACCGCATTGGGCAAGAAGGAAGGAGATTATGAAACAGAAAAAATATTTAGTAATTGTCGATATCGGCAGCACAACCACCAAGGCGATTTTATTGAAAAAATCTGAAGATGAGTACAAATTGGCAGGGATTTGCAATGCTGCCACCACAGTAGAAAAGCCTCGCGAAGATGTGAATTTGGGAGTATTGGCAGCGCTTCGGCAATTGGAAACCAGCGCTCAAGCAGAGCTTCTGGATGCAGCTGACAAATTGCGGGAGAATGTACTTTTTTTGGCTACCAGCAGCGCTGGCGGCGGCTTGCAGATTATGGTGGTGGGGCTAACGATGTTCGATAGTGCTTCCAGTGCCAAACGCACAGCTTTCGGAGCCGGCGGAGTAATCTTAGATACATTTGCCATCGACGATAAACGCAGTAGCCTGGAGCAGATGACAGCAATGGCAAATCTGCATCCCGATATTATCTTGATGAGTGGTGGAGTGGATGGCGGAGCAATTTCGCCCATATTACGTTTGGGCGAGATCTTGCAATTTGCCGAGCCTGTCGCAAAATTTAATGAAAGCGGAAAAATTCCTTTGGTTTTTGCCGGCAATAGAGCGGCGCGGGAATTGATTGCCGGTGTTTTCCAAGAAAAGTTTGAACTCTTTATGGTGGAAAATTTACGACCCAAAATGCTGGAAGAAAATCTACAACCGGCCCGCGAGAAAATTCATCAACTATTTATGGATAGCGTGATGGAGCAGGCTCCCGGTTATTCGCAGCTAAAAAAGCAGACTGATGATGAGATTATTCCTACTCCGATGGGCGTGATTCGCAGCTTGCAGTTGGTAGCAGAAAAATATTCTGAAAATGTGATGAGTGTGGATATTGGCGGCGCAACTACCGATATTTTTTCTCATATTCTCGGAGAATTTTTCCGCACTG
Source organism: Cloacimonadales bacterium (SeqCode) (assembly GCA_046482725.1). Taxonomy (GTDB): domain Bacteria; phylum Cloacimonadota; class Cloacimonadia; order Cloacimonadales; family TCS61; genus DAOWES01. The sequence goes on along the minus strand of JAWOEN010000066.1, from coordinate 13,406 downwards.
TGAGCGCCAATTATGGCATGAGCTACAGTATCTCCAATGTGATGAAAGATAGCTCGCTGCCCAGCATCAGGCATTATTTGCCGGCAGAAATTGATCTGGATTATCTGCGGAATTATGTCAGTAATAAGATGCTCTATCCCACTTTCAATCCTCAAGATTCGCAGCAGGTTGCTATCGAGCACGCTTTAGCGATCAGGGCAATTCAGATGAGCCAAAAACAGCATTTGGAAATGAACTTCAACACACGGCAACTGGGCTTCTTGGATAAGATGAAACAAGCTGAGCGCGGTTTGGAAAAATTATTGGAAGCCTTCTATGTGAGCGAAGCTAAAGAGAGCAAGAAGTTTTCTATGCAAGAGGTGAATATCATGATCGGTGCGGGCGGAGTCTTGGCGCATACCGAAAACTCCCGCCAAGCTTTGACCATCATCTACAAAGGTTTGCAGCCGGTAGGAATCACCGAAATCTGGCGCGATAGAAATTTCATCAGTCCGCACCTCGGCAAGTTGAGCGCGGTGAATGAGGCTTTGGCCGCTAAATTGATCGATACAGAATGTTATGAAAAACTTGCTACAGTGATTCGTCCCTTGGGACAGAAATGGAAAGCAGGCAGCAAAGTTCTACAGATTAGCTACCAAGATCAGCAAAAGCAGCTCTTGGTGGGAGATCTGATCTATCTGCCCAACGAAAGCCATGCAGAGATAACTTACAAAATTACTCTGGCCAAAAACTTCTATTTGCAAGACGATGAAAGCGAGCTCGAGTTCAAGTCTTCGTTGCCTCTCTTGATCGATTGTTGTGAAAATTCAGGTTTTACCGAGCTCGATCAAGCATTGGCTCTTTTTGATTTTTCCCAAGAAGAAAGCGAGCTGGAAACTGCTTTCCAAGCGCAGATCTTTGCAGAAGAGATCAAGACCGGCCCCCAGGTACTTCAGGTAAAATTGCCCTATCAGGGAGATATTTTGGTAGAAAACGGGCAAGCGGTAGAAGCGCAGACAGTGATCGGTGAAAACAAATATGCTCCACCGCGCATTTATGTGATATCACTTTTCGATAAAAGCTATCTGAAATTGAACGCTGAAAATATTGCGGAAGCACTTCTGATCCAAGCTGGTGATGAAGTGAAATTGGGACAGAGAATCGTGGAGCTGGGTCGCAAAAATCTGATCGATGAATTACGCTTTCAGCACTACTACTTCGATTCTCCCATTCGCGGGCGAGTGGAGAAGATAAATTTGGATTCCGGAACGATTATCCTCCGCGAGATTCAAGATTATAGCAACAAACCGCAGCAGGTGAATGTAGCAAAAATTCTCAATATCAAACCCAAATTATTGCCCCGCTATCTGAAAAAAAACGAAGGCGAATTTGTCTATAGCGGCGAAGTTTTGGGCAAAAACGTGATGGATAATCGCAAATCTAATCTGCCCCTTTTTGCCAATGCTCCCACTACCGGAACGATTACCGAGATAAATCGCGCCACCGGCTTCCTCACTATTCGGTACGATCGTCAGCCCTTGAGCTGTCGAGCCGGGTTGCCGGGGAAAATAGTGCGAGTATATCCTGGCAAAGGCGTTGATATTGCCTACAAGGGAGCTACTGTCTTGGGTAGTATCGGCTTTGGAAGATCTCATACCGGCAAATTGCACTGGCTGCAGAATTCGGCTGGAATTTCGCAGATGACAGAATCTGAGATCGCTGTCTATCCCGGGAAGCTTGATCGGGAAATTTTGCAGCAAGCAGAAAACCAAAAGTTGGGTGGAATCGTAGCTGCTTCCATTGATAACAGCGTCTTGGTAGATTTTATCGGAGCTGAAATTGGCGTAGCGCTTACCGGCAACGAAGATATTCCTTTCCCCTTGATTATCACAGAAGGTTTTGGTTCTTTCGAGATGAAAAAAGAGTATCGTGATTTCTTCCAAAAATCAGATGGTAAATTGGCGCTGATCAAAGGTCATACTCAGATCCGAGCCGGCGTCACCCGTCCTCAGATAATAGTGATCTAATTCACAGAAAAAAAATCAAAGACAACCTCCGAGGTTGGACAACCTCGGAGGTTGTCTTTTTTTAATTATTTGACGCAATTGGACTCTCTACTAAATTTTTCATAGTGAGTTTGGAGAAAATCTCAAAAATGATAAATCTAGGAGGATGAGATGTTTCAGCAGTATCTATATCGTTGCACAGATAAGGTGATCGAAGAGATTAATATTGGCGTGATGGAATTTTTGAACCTGAAATTGGAAAGTTTCACACCTGAGCTGATTTTGGTTGGTATGCTCGAGCACAAAGATAGTGGTTTGCTAAAAATCATAGAGGCTACAGGCCGACCGGCAGAGAAAATATTGACTGAGATGCTGGATGAATTGTACAATTTGCAAAAGTTGGCTCCTCAAAAAGCTGCAAAAGAGCTGCAGCAAGAGGGCGAGCAAGCTACGCAGCGGATAAATATGACTCTTGAGACAGAAAAATTATTCAAGCTGGGACTAGAGATAGCACTGAATCTGGGAGATAAATATATCAGTGAAGCGGCTCTCTTTTTGGCAATGTTCAGATTGAAGAGATCCACTTTACCGTCGCTACTGAAGAAACACGAGCTGGTTTATGAAGAGTGCGAAGTAGCGCTTTTGGAAGTACGTAAAGGCAGAAAAATCACAGAGAAGGATGCTGAATCGAAAAGTGATGTGCTGAAACTATTCACCACTGATTTGACCGAGCGAGCGCGCCGAGGCGAGCTGGATCCGGTAATCGGGCGTGATGATGAGATCATGCGGGTGATAGAAGTATTATCACGGCGCAAGAAGAATAATCCCATTTTGATCGGTTATCCCGGGGTGGGCAAGAGTGTGATCGTGGAAGGGTTGGCTACCAAAATAGCCAATGCCGATGTGCCAGAGACTTTGCTGCAGAAAAGAATAATGCAATTGGATATGGCCGAAATCGTAGCAGGAGCAAAATTTAAGGGAGAGTTCGAAGAGCGGGTAAAAGCGATCAAGGATGAAATCGTAAAATCGGCAGGTGCCATTATCCTCTTTATCGATGAAACTCATACAGTGATGACCGGCGGCGGCGAAGGAATGAGTGCTTCGAGCATCCTAAAACCGGCTTTGGCCAATGGTCAATTGCAGTGTATCGGCACCACCACCTTCAAAGAGTATAAGAAATATATCGAAACAGATAAAGCTATCGAACGACGTTTTCAGCCGATCACCGTGCCTGAACCCACTATCGAGCAAACCATCGCCATTTTGGAAGGTTTACGACCTCGATATCAGGAACATCATCAGATCGAATATACAGACAAAGCGATTCAAATGTCTGCCAAGCTTTCCGAAAAATATATTGCAAATCGTTATCTGCCCGACAAGGCGATAGATTTGATGGATGAAGCCGGAGCTAAAAAGCATCTGCAATTGATCTATACCGAACCCGATATTGGCGCTTTGGAAAAGAGCAAGCAGCTTTTACATGATCAGCAGCTAGAAAGTTTCGAAGCTCAGGATTTCGAGAATGTGAGCAAAGTGCAGCAAGAGATCGAGCAGATCAAACAGAAAATAAAAAAATTACGGCGCAGCTATGAAGAGAAAAAGCAGCAGCTGGGAAAAGATGTGGATGTGCGTGATATTGCTGCTGTGATTACGCGTTGGACTGGGATTCCCACCAATAAAATGCTGACCAGCGAAGCAGAAAAATTACTCAAAATGGAAGAAAATTTACATCAGCGTGTGGTCGGGCAAGATATCGCGATTCAGGCGGTGAGTGATGCTTTGCGGCGCAATCGAGCCGGCATCAAAGATCCCAATAGACCGATTGGTACGTTTATTTTTTTGGGTCCCACCGGAGTGGGTAAGACAGAATTAGCCAAAGCTCTGGCTCAATATCTGATGGATGATGAGAAGAAGATTATTCGTCTGGATATGAGCGAGTATATGGAGTCTCATTCAGTTGCCAAGATCATCGGTTCCCCTCCGGGCTATGTGGGTTATGGCGAAGGTGGACAGCTTACCGAGCTGGTAAAGCGCAATCCCTATTCGGTGGTTTTGTTGGATGAGATCGAAAAAGCGCATGCCAATGTTTTCAATATCTTGCTGCAAATCTTGGATGAGGGACATCTGACTGACGCGCAAGGTGTGAAAGTTTCTTTCAAAAACACGATCATTATCGGAACTTCCAATCTGGGTGGACAAGAGATAGCACGCGATATACCACGGATCGGTTTTGAATCTAGCAGCGAAGAGGAGAAAAACTATCGTGAGATGAAAGAAGTAGTAATGACTGATGTAAAAAAACTGTTCAAACCTGAGTTCATCAATCGGTTGGACGATATTATAGTCTTTCATGCTCTCACGATGAAAGAGTTGAAGCAGATTGTAAAATTGGAATTGGATAAATTGGTTCAGCGTTTGGCTGAGGAAGAGATCGAGATAAAATTCACCGTCAGTGTGCGTAATATGCTACTTAATTATGGCTTTAGTGAAATTTATGGAGCGCGCCCGCTCCAGCGCGAGATCGAAAAAAGAATCGAAAACAGGCTCTCCAAATTTTTGATTTCGGGGCAGATCGTAAAAAACAAGAGCTATACGATAAGCCAGAAAAAAGGTGAAATTTATTTGAAAGAAAGTAAATAAGCTCAGAAAACATATTATCAAGTTTGAGAATTTGGGAGGTAAGACAAAATTGCAAAAAATACAAGAATCTGATCTGTTTCTGCCGCTGCAAGCATATTTGGTAACAGCCGGATATGAAGTGAAGGCTGAGGTAAATAATTGTGATATCACGGCAATTAGGGCAGAAGAGATAATTATTATCGAGCTGAAATTGAGCTTAAATTTGTCACTAATTTTGCAGGCAGTAGATCGGCAAAAAATGGCAGACAGTGTTTATGTGGCAGTCCCCAGACCGTCGGGGAAATTTCGGCGCAGCAGATTGAATAAGCTGCAGCATCTATTGAAGCGCTTGGAATTGGGCTTGATCTTTGTAGATCTGCAGAGTCTGCAACCGGTAAAGATCATCTTTCATCCTCGGGTTTTGCAAAGACAGCAGCAAAATAAGCGCAAACGTGCTCTGCTGAGAGAAATATCTTTGCGCAGTCAAAATGGTAATATTGCAGGGATAAACAAGCGAAAATTGCTGACAGCTTACCGCGAAAATGCTATCAAAATAGCAGCCTATCTCGATGTTTTGGTAGAGGCTTCTCCGGCAAAATTGCGCGATTTGGGAACAGGCACCAAGACGCAGTCTATTCTCAGCAGTAATTTTTATGGTTGGTTTACTCGGGTTTCGCGCGGAGTGTATAAATTGAATGATTTGGGGCGGTCAGAGCTAGATGAAGAGTGGCAAGAACTATTTGATATCTATCGAGCTGAAGGGAAAAACAAACAAGCAGTTTAGATGATTTTGCTTAGAGACGATATTGCTTCATCTTTTCCAGTAGGAACTGTTGATCGACCTGCAGTCTCTCAGCAGAATCTGTGATGATATAAGCTGATTCTTCCAGGGCATCAACAATGATCTTTTTTTCCATTTGCTCGGCCACCTGATCTGTTTGACAGGAAAACGTGAAATCAGGAAATCTATTTTTTGTCGCGGACTGAAAATTATTCTCTTTTTCTAAATTATTCATCTTTACCTCCAAACTTATGATTGCATTTCGCATTCCGTTTGCAAGATATTTTATTGGTAAAAACTAACTCTTTTGGAAACAATTATTTACGATGACTACCCTTTGTTTTAGTAGATTTTGAATTTTAGTAAAACCACAAGATATTGCCAGAATTGTCCCATTTGTTCTTCAAAACGTATAATTAATCTTACAAAACGTGTGCAAAGATTAGACAGAAATACTTTAGTCTAGCAAACCATAATAGCGCATTTTGGTGTATAATGTCATGCGCTCTATTTTGAGCAGTTTGGCAGCCTTGGTTTTATTTCCGTCGGCTTTTTTTAGAGCAAAGATCAACAATTCCTCTTCGATATTATGAGTTTTACGAGTAGTAATCTCTTTCAAACCATAACCGGAAATTAACAGTTGTGGATTGCTGGAAATATTGGACGCATCGGAGCTGTCAATCATCAGATGTTCAGCTTCAATTCTAGATTTTTCACAAAGCAGGGTAGCGCGACGGATAATATTGCGAAATTCACGCACATTTCCCGGCCATTCGTAAGACATGATCTTTTTCATGGCTGCGCTTGAGAAATCTTTGATTGATTTGTTTAAATCTTTATTTGCTTGTCGTAAAAAATATTTTGCCAAGATCGGAATATCTTCGCCTCTTTCTTGCAGCAGTGGCAACTTGATCTGAAATTCGTTGAGACGATGATAGAGGTCGAGTCGGAAATCTCCTTTTTGTACAGCATTATTGATCTCGATATTTGAAGCGACGATGATGCGTGTATCAAATTTGATCGATTTGCTACTGCCGAGGCGAGAATATTTTCTTTCCTGCAAAACGCGCAGCAGCTTGATCTGTGCGCTGAGATTGAGATTGGTAATTTCATCCAAAAGGAGAGTGCCACCGTTAGCTCGCTCAAAGACTCCGGACTTTTTGCTATCAGCGCCGGTAAAGGCTCCTTTTTCATGACCAAAAAGTTCACTCTCGATCAGGGTATCGGGGATAGCTCCACAATCTACGGCAATAAGCGGGGCAGAAGAGCGGTTGCTGTGCTTGTGCAATAAGTTTGCGATCAGCTCTTTACCAGTGCCACTAGCTCCTTGCAAGATCACCGTCATACTGGTGGGAGCAACCATCTGCACCTGTTTTAGCACTTTTCTGATAGCGCTGCTGTTGCCCAGAGCTGCAACTTTGATCTCTTGACTTTGCAATTGCTTCTTCAATATCATTAGGTCAGCTTCAGTTTTTTTCTGATTACTGATATCCCGGCTAATTCCCATCACACCTATGCGTTTGCCCTGTCCATCCAAAATCTCTGATGTTGCTAAACTACAGATAAAGAGCTCTCCATTTTTTTTGATGTTGGTAACTTCTCGGATGCTTTGTCCGTTACTAATTACTTCTTTGTGAGTTTCCAGGCTTTCCTGAGAGTTTTGATACAAAATCTTTACATGCTTGCCAATAATCTCTTCTGGTTTGTAGCCAAATTTTTCCTGAGCTGCTTTATTGAAGGTGATAATACGGCGCTGATTATCGACTGCGATGATCATATCAAGCGAGCTATCAAGCAGATTTTTATTGTATTCCTTGGCCATTAGCAGATCATTAATAGCTTTATTCATCATCTTTTCCAGCTTTTTTTGTTCGCTGATATCTTTAAAAATTACTAAAAAATCTTCGCTAATTTTGGAGATGGAAACAAGATAGGAATCATTATCAATTTGGCAAATTTGGCTTTGAGCATTTTTCTGATCGAGGGCACGTTGAAACATTGCATAAATTCCGGTTAGCTGAAGCCGAGTAAATAAAATATTGATAATTTTTCCCTCGATTGCCTCTGCATCCAGAGCGAGCAGCTGCAGAAATTTTTGATTAAAATAGGTAATGATTTTTTTTTCATCAAATACCAAGATAGCCTCAGGCAGGCGATCTAATATCTGTTCGATATTTTTTTTAGCGTATAGCATCGTTTATCCTTTTGCTTTTTTTCACCCAGCTTAGGTGTATAATTAATCTGACACTTTTTAGGGATCTGACAAAGTGTCAAATTAGTTTTGGAAAAAATAGCACAAAAAAAAAGCCAAGTAAACATTTCTGTTTACCTGGCGAAGATTATTTTGTGATTAAACTCAGTTATCTAGTTGTTCTGATAGCATCAATGGGGCAGACATCAGCACATTTGCCACAATCTATACAAGAAGATTGAATGATGTACTGTTCATCGCCTTCCTCGATAGCATTTGCCGGGCATACGTCCACGCAAATACCACACTTTATACATTCAGAGGTAATTATAAAACTCACATTCTCTCCTTTGCAAAATGTCTGCAATTACACTTCCATAATTTCAGATTCTTTTGCTTTGCTTGATTCAGAGATTTTGTTGATCCAAGAATCAGTTAAATCCTGAATATCGGAAAGTAGTGATTTCAGCTCATCTTCACTTATCTCACCATTCTTTTCCATTTTTTTGGCAGAATCATTGGCAGCGCGGCGAATATTTCTGATCTCAATTTTTCCTTCTTCCGACATCTGCTTCACCTCTTTGACGATGGTGCGGCGGATCTCTTCGGTCAAGGGTTGAAAAGGTAATCTGATAACATTGCCATCATTTTGAGGTGTTACCCCAATATTGGAGGCATGAATCGCCTTCTCGATCAAGTCCAGAGCAGTTTTATCCCAAGGTTGAATAACGATGAGACGGGGCTCCGGGATACTGATATTGCAAAGCTGCTTGATAGGAGTGGCAGCTCCATAATAATCTATGCTGATATTATCCAAGGCTGAAACATTGGCCCGACCAGTTCTTGTTTTGGAAAAGCGCTTCAACATTGCCTCAAAAGCACTTTCCATTTTCTCTTCTGTTTCCATCATTAAAATATCCATTGCTACTCCTTAGGGGAAATTTCTATCAAATCAGGCGTGAATAAAAGTTCCCACATCTTTTTGTAAGACTACTGCTTTGATATTGCCAGGAGTGTTTATATTGAATACTTTGATCGGCATTTTATACTCCCTAGCCAAAGAAAAAGCAGTCATATCCATCACTTTTAATTCTTCTGCCAGCACTTCATTATAGGTTACTTTTGCCAAAAATTTTGCATTTTTATCTTTTTCAGGATCTCCGGTGTAGACGCCATCAACTTTGGTGCCTTTCAAGATGATATCTGCATCAAGTTCGATGCCTCTGAGAACTGCTGCGGTATCGGTGGTGAAATAGGGGTTTCCGGTTCCGGCACAGAAAAAGCAGATTTTTCCTTCGTTGAGAGAAGTGATTGCACGGTTGGGAGTGTAGAACTTGGCCACGCGATCTGCTTGAATAGCTGAATAGATTTCGGTAGGATAGTTTTTGGTTTTTAGGAGGCCACTGAGCAAGATAGCATTTTGGATTGTTGCCAGCATGCCCACATTATCAGCAGCATGACGGCTGATCTTGTCGCCTACTTCAGAAGCTCCCCGAAAGAAATTTCCTCCACCTAAAACTATGCCAATACTGTAACCTTTCTTCTTCAAATAAATGATCTCTTCCAAGATCTCATTTACTCTTTTCAGATCCAAACCAAATTTTTTCTTGCCTGCCAGAACTTCACCACTGATTTTGAAAATGATCCGATTGATCTTTTCCGGCTTAAAAGTTCTCATCATCTTAGTCACCTTCTATCCTTTGATTTGAGCTGCTACTTCTGCGGCAAAATCTTCCGATTTTTTCTCGATGCCATCGCCAACTTTGAATCTTACGAAATCTTCTATTTTCATCTCGCCTGCATATTGTTCCACAGTCTGCTTGTCATCTTTCACAAATTTTTGTTGCAGTAGGCAGTTTTCTTCATAGAATTTATTCATTTTACCGATCAGAATTTTTTCGATGATTTTTTCAGGTTTGCCTTCATCCAGCAGCTGAGTTTTCATGATAGATTTTTCTTTATCCAAGATCTCTTGGGTAACTTCTGATTTATCGAAGAAGCGGGGATCCATGGCAGCAGCGTGCATAGCGATGTCACGAGCTTTGGTAATTCTGGCTTCATTGGGTTCAACCTTGGTACTGACCAAGACGCCAATTTTACCGCCCATGTGGATATAAGAGGCAACAAAGCCGTCAGATTCGATCAGCTTGATGCGTCTGACATTGAGGTTTTCACCAATTGTCGCGATCAGGCTAGTCAGTACATCGTTAAAAGATTTGCCATCAATTGTACTTGTTTTCAAAGCTTCCAGTTCGCTGATATTATTATCTACGACAAATTTTACGATTTTTTCTCCGAAGTTTACAAAGTCTTTATTCTTAGCAACAAAGTCTGTTTCGGAGTTTAGTTCGATGATTGCGCCTTTTTTGTTATCTACGGCTACATGGGCAAAGATCAAACCTTCAGCTGCGACACGATCTGCTTTTTTGGCTGCTTTGCTAATGCCTTTTTCGCGTAGATAGGTGATGGCTGCATCCATATCTCCATTTGTTTCTTTCAAAGCTTTCTTACAATCCATCATACCCGCACCAGTTTTTTTGCGGAGTTCCATTACAACTTTTGCTGATATACTCATATCTTTCTCCTGGTATTAATTTTAATATATTTTTTTTAATAGAACAAGAAGAGACCAATGGCCTCTTCTTGAATTTATTTATAGGGCAAATTACTCTGCGCTTTCGGCGGCTTCTTCGTCTGCTTGGACTTCATCTTCGGCACTTTGTGCTAAAGCTGCACCTTCCATCAGAGATTGTTTACCATCGATTACAGCTTTGGCAACTGTATCGCTCATCAATTTGATAGCACGAATCGCATCATCATTGGCAGGAATTACATAATCCACAAAATCAGGATCGCAATTTGTATCTACCATTGCCACGATCGGAATACCCAATTTTTTGGCTTCCAAAAGAGCAATATTTTCTTTGATAATATCAACGATAAACACAGCGCCTGGTAAGGTGTCCATCTCGCGGATACCATCAAGATAATGTTTGATTTTATCGTATTCTTTTTTTAGTTTCACACCTTCCAGTTTGGTAAAACTATTGATAGTGCCATCTTCTACGATTTGCTCATAATAATCCAATTTTGCAATACTATTGCGGATGGTTTTCATATTGGTCAGCATTCCGCCGGCCCAACGATTGCTAACGTAAAAAGATTCAGATTTTTGGGCTGCTTCTTCGATAGCGTCTTTTGCCTGCTTTTTGGTGCCTACGAAAAGCACTGAATCTCCCTGTGAGGCGATCTCTTTCACAAACATATAGGCTTCATTTACTGCATCAAGAGTTTGTTTCAAATCTAAAATATGGATTCCATTTCTTTTCAAGAAAATGTATTTATCCATCTTAGGATTCCACTTGTGGGTCTGATGCCCAAAGTGTACTCCACTTTCCAGAAGTTGCTTCATTGTTACAACTGACATTTAATTTCTCCTTTTGTACGGTTAAAATTTCTGTAGCAGATCGTCCTGCAATATGATTCGAAAAAATCGAACACCGTTTTGCAGATCTGGTACAGTTTTTTGGATAAGATCTTCCAGATTAACGTTTTGAGAACTGGAATTTCTTTCTTGCTTTGGGACGACCTGGTTTCTTTCTCTCGACCATTCTGGGGTCACGAGTCAAGAAGCCTTCTTTTTTCAGAGCTGGTCTCAGCTCCGGGTCGTAAACGCAAAGAGCACGGGCAATGCCATGACGAATCGCACCGGCTTGACCAGCCAGACCACCACCAAAAACATTTACTTTGATATCAAGCCTATCGGAAAGGCCAACAATTTTTAGCGGCTGCTCAACAACCATCTCAAGGGTTTCACGATTGAGATAATTCTTGATTGTGCGCTTGTTAGCAATCCTTTTACCTGTGCCGGGAGTAATTCTTACTCGGGCTACTGCGTTTTTTCTTCTACCGACAGCATCGAAATATTGCATTCAATATCCTCCTGCTTATAAAGCCAATGCTTGTGGATTTTGAGCAGCATGTGGGTGCTCTGGTCCGGCATAAACTTTCAATTTTTTGATCAATTTTCTTCCGAGTGCATTTTTGGGAAGCATTCCTTTCACTGCATGTGTAATAATCTCCTCAGGTTTTTCCTGAAGCATTCTTTTAAATGAGATCTCTGTGAGTCCGCCAGGATATCCGCTATAGCGCTGATAGGTTTTCTGAAGCTCTTTGTTACCGGTTAATCTTACTTTTTCAGCATTAACTACGATTACAAAGTCACCAGTATCCATGTGCGGAGCAAAGTAAGGCTTGTGCTTACCTCTTAGGATCGTGGCTACCTTGGTAGATAAACGACCTAATACTACATCTTCTGCATCTACTACAAACCAATCTTGAACGATCTGGTCTGCTTTAGGCATGACTGTTTTCATGTATTCTCCTTATACTTAATTCATTATTTTATGATCGGGATTGTCAAAATATTTTGCCTTGGGTTTGACTGTCAAGTTTTTAGGAAAATAAGAAGCTAACTTCCTATAATATTAGCAAGTTGCTATTGTTGCGGCACGGAGCAAGCGCTAAATTATTTGCCAAGATCGTATACTGCTAAAAGATGGTAATAATAAATAATTAGTATTTTAGGAGTTTTTTATGAAAAAGCGTAACATTTTTTTATTGATAGTTTGCCTGGTAGTTCTGGCTGTTTTGATAACAGATTTTTTTATCATCAAACATTTGAATAAAAAATTGGATAATCTGACGATTTTGACTCAGTATGAAGGCAAACCAGTGCTCTTACCGGCCCGTGATATCTCAGATAAAATGATTTTGGTGACGCCGGAGTTTAGCGATTTTTACAGTCAGTACAAATCTCCTTTCAAAGATGGACTCAGTTTTCAGGAATTGATCAATAAATATATTAGCAATCGTTGGCAAGATCATTATGGTTCGCCTCGAGGCAGTAGTAGCGTCAGGAGAATCCATGAAGGGATAGACCTATTTGTCCCGATCAAAACTCCACTTTATCCTTTGGCAGAGTATGGCATCGTGACCGAAGTAAGTGATAATCCGCATTATATGGTTACAGTAGCTTGTACCAGAAAAGGAGATGTGGCAGACAGTGTGAAAGTAGAATATGGGAAAACTGTCAGGATTTTGTATCCGGAAGGAATCGAAAGTATTTATACTCATCTGGATGAGGTTTTTGTGGAGTTGGGACAGGAGGTAGATCGTGAGACAAAGGTAGGGACAACCGGGCGAACCGGAAATATTCAGCGCTCTAGCAAAGCATCTCATCTGCATCTGGAATTGCGAGATAAAGATAACAGATCTTTTGATGCTCGCCATCGCTTACATTTCCAGCAAAAGTCATTGCAAAACTTTTTGGATCATTTGGAGTTGGGTGATTAGGTAGTATTTAGAAACAAAGATAAAAAAAAAGAGTCTGTAAAATTTTACAGACTCTTTTTTATTTTCTGAAATCTAGTCGATGATAAATACTTTGATCAATATATCTTCATCAGGATAGATCAGATTGGGATTGGGGAACTTATCTTGATTCGAGATAATCATCAATCTTCTCTCTTGCAGATCCAGCACACTACCATAAGCAATATTCCAGAGATTATCGCCCTTTTTGATAGTGTATTCGATCAGCTCATCATAAGGTGAATTATTCTCGATGTAGATCAGTTGCTCAGGATAGATTAGATCAGGCTTGCTGATAATCATTCCGTTTACATTATAAAGCTGAGTCCATTTGGCAGCATCTCCAAATACGTCTTCGCGCTGGGAAATTCTCCAAAGTGTATCACCTTTTTTTACTTCATGCAAATATTTAGTTTTGATAGGATCATGCTGATAATTATTGGGAATACTGATC
>JAWOEN010000030.1:0-4142 GCA_046482725.1 Cloacimonadales bacterium (SeqCode) | reverse complement strand
ATGCTTTTTATTCATCTTCCCAAAATCACTAACTAAAATCTGTTTAACTTCACCGCTTGTCAATTTCTCTTTAGTCGGTCATTTTTTTTATGAAGCCAACTTCGAGTCTGGGCTTTGACGAGCTGATGCATTTTATTTCAACAACAAGCATTTTGTCACTGCTTCAGTTTTTCCATTAACTTTTAAACTGTAATAATAGATTCCTGAACCTACAGATTGCCCCGATTCATCATCGCCATTCCAGATGACTGCATGTGGACCTTCAGCAAAATCAGCTTGAACTAAACTGATTACTTTTTGTCCTTTAATATTGAAAACTGAAAGCTCAACTTTAGAGTTTTGCTGGAGTGAAAACTCGATTGTTGTGGTTGGGTTGAAGGGATTGGGGAAATTGGACAATTTGAAACTTGTTGTTGATAGTTGGTTATCCTCAACTGAAACTTGGATTTCTCCACTAAGAACAAAAACATCGTAACTTGCTGTATCAAGGTTATTAGTTATAAAAAGCAATTCCTCATCAGATTGTCTTTGAATTGAGAGAGGTTCAATGGTAGAATCTTGATGATGTATGATATCTCCACTAATTATATCACGTATTTCTAGTTTATTTTCAGAAAAGTAGAGAATATATTGATTCTGCGAATTTATACTAATGCAGGTTGACGCAGTGATATCAGAAGTTGCAATGTAGCTGCTATTTGTTTCCCATTCGACAGAAGAAAAATCTGGGGAATAGGAAATAAATGACAAGATCGTCTCTTCTTGGCTGCTGCTGGGATTAAATGAATATTCTGAAAAATAATAAACCGAGCCGAGTCCTGTAGAATCCATTTTGTTTAAAGTCAAAGTTCTAAAATTGTCAGGCCAAGTATTGAAAAATGTTCCGCCGCTGACAATATCAATTCCAGCAGAACCCGTTAAGGTAAGTATTGTCTCAACCGATGGATTTGAGGTGGGCTCAAGCAGTTTTAGATAATTATTTTTCGTAACATAGATATCTTCGCTGTTTTGGTATTCGCCAAGTGAAACAAACTTGTTAATATCATCGTGATATTCAATAGAAAGTCCAGCTCTGGGAACTGTTTCAGAATATGCTAGAGCAGAATTACTAAACTGAAATTTCAAAAGATCACTTATTGCTTTCTGAGAGCCAAACAGATCCTTTTCATAGCTGTAGCCAATGTAAATAACTTGCGATTCGCCAAGTTGTTGGCTAGTGATCTCATTAATGCTTTGAATATCTAACCAACCATAATCTTCTATATCTGCGTATGTTATACTACTGATCAGACTTGAATTATTAAGATCAATAACTTTCACCAAGAGAGTATCGTTTATCTCATATTCAATCCCGTTCAGGATCGAGACTGAGATCAATACAGTGGCATTTTGATTATGCAGTAAATGGAAGCGCTGAAAAGACTCATTTTCTAATTTGGGCTGAGACAGGGTAGATAAAGTATCTCCCATCAGATTATAGACTACAAACTTCCACTCAGTTTCTCCATCATATCCGGCACATAGCTCATCAGAACCATCCTGATTATAATCAAACATCTCTAGGTTGCGGAGCTCATCATTGGGGTTGAGATTATTAAAACTAAAATCTAGCTCAAAATTTACCTGAGAATGCAAAGAGATTAAGATTAGAGATTGAATTATCAATAATGCTACCTTATTCATGACTTTCTCCTTTTCTAGATAGATCTTAGCAATGTACTATCTCCCAGGTCGTGGATATTTCCGCTCTGGGATTGTATATATCCTAAAAAACCATCATGCTTTTTATTCATCTTCCCAAAATCACTAACTAAAATCTGTTTATCTTCACTCTCTGTCAAATTTTTATTTAGTCAGTCATTTTTTCTTAGATCTAACCTGAGCTCTGCCAGTTGTCGCAGCTGCTTTTCATCCGGCTTTAGTCTAGTCTGGCAAGTCGCCCTCGGCCCAGCTTTGCATGAAATTCAGCAGTTCGGTTTGAGAGGGGCTGTGGCAATTTCTGACATAAAAGCCGCTGGTAGAGACTCCGGTCAGCAAGCATTCAGCGGCGTTCAAGCCGGCCAGCCAGCCGTTGCAGTAGCCGGCGTTAAAATTATCACCGGCGCCGGTGGTGAGTTTGGGCTGCTGAGTCACGGGGCCGTCCAGCCAGCAATTTTCCTGGTCAGTGGCGACCGCAGCTCCGGCGATGGGATGAATCACCACGCCATAGAGGTGCAATTTTTGGCGAATAGCTGCTGCTCGCTGGCAATTATCTGTCTGCTTCAGCTGCAGAGCGTGAGCGATCAGTTTAGATTCATTTTCATTCAGCCCCAGCATCACATCAGCTTGCTGATTGAGTTTGGATAATTTCAGCATGCCGGTTTTGATCTCAGCCCAACTATGTTTGGCCGGATCAGCCAGATCGATGAAAATCTTGAGGCGTTTATCTGTTTGGGCGAGCAACTGGGCAAAGCCTTCATAAAGCGAGTTCATGCCGGGCAGAGCGTTCCAATCTGTCATAACCAGCAGCTCAGCTTGCTTTAGAGTTTTTAGCAGCTCGGCTGCGGGATAGTGTTTTAGCAGGTTGCTGAAGTTCATCTTTTCCAGATTTTGCATGCGGCCCAGCATTACTTTGCCATCTAGAAATTCCACCGCGTCAGTTTTGCCCGGATCCAGAAAAGAGGTAACTTTTTGGCAGCGTTGGGCAAAATCCACAAAAGCGGGATGGATAGCGGTTTGGCCCAAAGTCCCGATATAATCTATTTGATGTCCGGCCGCTAAAAGTGCGTTGGCCAAAATTGGTCCGTTGCCGCCCAATTTGATTTGTTGAGTGGCATATTCCAGATTGGTGCTAAAGCCGGCGGCCGCAGCGATGCGCTGGGAAAATTCGCTCATATATTCCAGGCGGGTATATTGATCAGGCGAAATTCTCTGTTTCACCAGATGCAAAATTTCATCTACAAATCCATCAAAGCCGGCCATCACCAATTTTGGATGATGCTGTTGGGCATATTTTTCTCTCACTTTGTTCACAAATTTTTTATTTATCATGCTCTCTCCAATTGATCGGGATATTTTTTGCTTGCAGCTAAGCTCTCTTCAGCAGCTGGTTTGTCAAATCAAAAAAGGTGAAGCTGAGATAGGGCAGATAGATTTGGGTAAAAATTGCGATAAAAATCGCCAAGCCAAAAGTTCTGAGCGGAAAATCTTGACTGGAAAAGCTGCGCTTTACTTTGTATGGATTGTTAAAAAAAGTTATTAAATATTTTTTGGAATTAGCAGCATTTGCAATAGATTTAGGATTAAAGCAAAATAGAGAATGGAGAAAACATGGCAAAAGCACCTCGTGGCGAAAGATTGATCTTGACCCTCACCGGCAAACGAAATGCTGGCAAATCTTCTTTGATCAACGCCCTGATCGATCAGGATGTGGCAATTGTATCGTCCACAGCCGGCACCACCACCGATCCGGTAGCAAAATCTTACGAACTATTACCTTTGGGCCCGGTAACCTTTTATGACACAGCCGGCATCGATGATACTGGAGAACTGGGCGAGAAACGGATCGCCAAAACCAGGAAGATCTTGTTCCGCAGTGATCTGGTTTTGGTGGTAATCGGAGAAAAAGGCATCACCCAATACGACAAAGATTTTATCGAAGATATCAAACAATATCGCATCCCTTTTGTGGTAGTATTCAACAAGCAAGACCTGCGCCAAGTTAGTGCCGCCGAGCTGCAATATTGTCAGGAAAACCATCTGCTATCTGTGCAGGTTTCTGCCTTGGAAGGAGTGGGCATTGCTCAGCTGAAAGAGCAGATCATAGCTTTGGCGCCGGAAGTTTTGAAGCAGGAGAAAGTTTTGATCGGCGATCTGGTGCAGCCGGGCGACTTGGTGCTTTTGGTAGCGCCGATAGATTTGGCAGCTCCCAAAGGCAGATTGATCTTGCCGCAAGTGCAAGTCTTGCGTGAGATTTTGGATAATGATGGCTTGGGGATGATCGTGAAAGAGCGCGAGATAGCGGCAGCTTTGCAGCGTTTGCAGCGCCAGCCCGACCTGGTAATCACCGATTCGCAAGTGGTGCTGAAAGTAGCGGGAGATGTGCCGGAAGAGATTCCCTTGACCACATTTTCCATTCTCTTTGCGCGCTACAAAGGTGATCT
>JAWOEN010000111.1:0-4526 GCA_046482725.1 Cloacimonadales bacterium (SeqCode) | reverse complement strand
TTCTTCCTCTTTTTCTTTTTTCTTTTTACTTTCCGCCTAAGCTAAAGCTACGGCGGATAAATTTTCTTTGGATTTCCGGGTTCGTTGAAAAAAAACACCGCTTAACTTAGCAACCAGCTCAATGCGCCAGTGGGCGCACAAGCCTCAGATCTCGACGCCCAGGCACTTAGGCTCGGCAGGCGTCATATTCTGCTTCCAGCGAGTTGATCAGATTTTTTACTGAGAGGATTTTGTCGACCCGATAAGCGTTGACACCGGCGAAGCTGAAGCCTTGCTCTAAGATGCCATTTTTGGCATTAACCAGAGCGTCGGCGATACAGTAATTGGAATTTTCCATTTTACAGCTTTTCAGGCATTGCCAGGGACAGTAAACTGGTTTTTTCAAGCCGGATTTTACATCAACGAGGAATTGGTTGATAATTGCTCGACCCGGCATGCCGACCGGACTTTTGATCAAGCCAATATCAGATTTTTGGCAATTGATAAACTGCTGTTTAAATTTGGGATCCGCATCGCACTCTTCGGTAGCTACAAAGCGGGTTCCCATCTGCACACCGGCTGCACCCAAATCTATAAATTTGGCAATATCAGCTCCACTGTAGATGCCACCGGCGGCAATTACCGGAATATCGCGTTGATATTTAGCGCGGAAGGGAGCAATAGTTTGGCAGATTTCCGGAATAAGTTTTTCCAAGCTAAAAGCAGGATCGTTGATCTGATCTAAACTAAAACCCAGATGTCCACCAGCTTGGGGACCTTCCACTACCACAGCGTCCGGAACGCGATTGTATTTTCTTTCCCAGCTGCGGAAGATCAATTTGGCAGCGCGAGCCGAAGAGACGATTGGGGCAAATTTGGTTTTGATTTTATCCAGATATTTGTCGCTGATCTCGGGTGGTAATTTTGTAGGTAAACCAGCGCCCATAAAGATAATATCGATCTTTTCGCGTAATCCGGCTAGCACGATTTCATTAAAATCTGCTGCTGCGACCATGACGTTGATGCCCAAAATCCCTTGCGTTTTGGCTTTGGCCTTTCTGATCTCATCGACCAAGCAATTTATATTTTCTTCGCGTAGTTTTTCTTTACCGGTTTTTAGCAAACCCAAGGCCACAGAAGAGATGACGCCAATTCCCCCTTGCTCAGCTACGGCTGAAGCCAAGCCGGAAATGGAAATTCCCACGCCCATTCCTCCCTGGATTATTGGTATTTTAGCGCTCAAGTCATCTATACATAAAGTTGGAAACATTCTTTCCTCCATTTATTTGTTTATTCTCATTTAAAAAAACTTTATTGATATAGTTAAGAAATTTTCGGGACTGATTGATGTCAATAAGCATCTGCTACAATTGTAAAAAAGATTGAATTTCATTCATTATGGAGAGAATAATATTAGTGGCAAACCGTAAATATAGGAAAAATTAGGGAATCTATTTATAAAGAGTCAGTGTTTTCAGGCTAAAACTTTTGTGAAAATGTTCTTGCAGATGATCAAGAAAAATCTGATTGATCTGTTTGATGGTGAGGGGCGAGATTTCTAATTGCTCCAACAGATTGCCGATGGAGTTGATTTGGTTGAAGAGAGATGATACTTCTTTCGGTTTGGAAAAAGGCAAGGCTAAAGAAGGTCGGAAACAATTACTGCAGATGAGGCCGTGAAATTTGATCGAGAAAGCAGAAAATTCGCTCTTCTTCTCTCCGCAGATTACGCATCTATTTAGTTCCAGATTGATGCCCAAAATAGTAAGTAGGCGCAGCATAAAGCGCCAAAAAATTGCTATGCCGTTACCGGAAATTTTGGGGATATAATCCAGATAGTATTCCATAAGCTGAAAGATCTCGCTTTGATCTTCGTGCGGGATGTGCAATTGCCGAATAATCTCAGCCGCTGCTTGCATCAAAATATTTTGCTGAAAACTGATCTCATAAAGATGAGTGTGTAATACAGAAGCCGACTGGACCAGATACCAATCTGATTGTGGTTTTTTATAGAGCTCGAATTCGACAAGATTTAGCAGATCAAAGCAGCCGGAGAATTTGCTTTTATTTTGGCGCGCACCTTTGGCAATCAGTGAGATTTTCCCCAATTCGGCTGTGAGCAGATCCAAAATTACGCTGGTTTCACGAAAATTTACTTTGCGCAAAACCAGCCCGGTTATACTCAATTCTCTAGTTTTCAAACCAGTTACATCTACTCGACAGTTACGCTTTTGGCCAGATTTCGCGGCTTATCAACATCCAATCCGCGTTTAGTGGCTACGTGATAAGCCAATAATTGCAACGGGATCACCGAAAGCAGAGGTTGGAAGATATTGATGGTATCTGGTATATAGATCACACTTTCGCTAAAATCTTCCACCCGCTCATCTCCCTCGGTCGCGATGGTAATGATGCGACCGTTGCGAGCATTCACCTCTTGCAGATTGGAAATAATCTTTTCATAGATGCTATCTTTCAGAGCGATGGCAATCACTGGCATATTTTCATCGATCAGGGCGATGGGGCCATGTTTCATCTCGGCTGCCGGATAGCCTTCCGCATGGATATAAGAGATCTCTTTTAGCTTCAGAGCTCCTTCCAAGGCTACAGGATAATTTACACCCCGCCCCAGATAGAGCGCATTATTAGAATCTTTGATTGTTTCGGCGATCTTTTCTATCTTATCATTTTGCTCCAAAATAGATTGGATTTTTTCTGGGATTTTATAAAGTTCTTTGATGTAAGCCAAGCCTTTGGTGGGCGAGGTATGATGCATTCTTCCCAATAAAATTGCCAGCAGAGTCAGCACAGTAACCTGCGAGGTAAAAGCTTTGGTCGATGCTACTCCCACTTCCGAACCGCAATGAATATAAGAGCCGCCATCACTTTCACGAGCGATAGTACTGCCCACAGTGTTGGTGATTCCCATCACTTTGGCGCCTTTGGCTTGAGCTTCGCGCAGAGCAGCTAGAGTGTCGGCTGTTTCCCCACTTTGGCTGATCACCAAAACCAAGGTGTCTTCCAAAATTATGGGATTGCGATAGCGATATTCGCTGGCGTACTCCACTTCCACCGGAATGCGAGCCAGTTTTTCGATCAGGTGCTTGCCGATCAGTCCTGCATGCCAAGAAGTTCCGCAAGCTACGATCTGGATTTTTTTTACTTTGCGCAATTCGTTGCCGGGCAGATTCAATCCACCCAAACGCGCTGTGGAAAGCTTTTCCGAAAGCCTGCCGCGAAAGGCGTTTTCCACTGAGATCGGCTGCTCGAATATCTCTTTCAGCATAAAGGAATCAAAATCACCTTTTTCAGCTGAAGATACATCCCAATCTACTTCCGAAACCACTGCCTGCACAGCTTCGTTCATCAGTGTCATCACTTCGAAGCCCTCACAATTTATAGTGGCGATCTCATTATCGTGCAGATACACAACCTGTTTGGTATGAATAATCGTAGCGCCCACGTCTGAGGTAACGAAAAATTCTTCATCCCCGATTCCCAAGATCAAGGGACTGCCACGTCGCGCTGCTACAATTTCGCGTGGATTATCTTGATTTATCACAGCAATGCCGTAGGTGCCTTCCACCAATTTCAGAGCGCTTTGTACAGCCACTGTGAAGTTTGGCTCTTTTTGGGAAATATGATCGATCAGATGTGCCAAAATTTCTGAATCAGTATCGCTGACCAGCTGGTAACCATGTTTTAGCAATTGCTTTTTCAAGGCGACATAATTTTCGATAATCCCATTGTGTACCACTGCAATTTTGCCATTTTTGGAAAGATGGGGATGCGCATTTTTTTGGCTGGGCTCGCCGTGGGTAGCCCATCTGGTGTGAGCTATGCCGATATGAGAAAAGCTCTCTTGCGGCGTGGGCAGTGCTCTTTCCAATTCCGTAATTCTACCCGATTCTTTGTAAATCTCTAATTTTTTTTCTGGAATAATCGCGATTCCCGAGCTATCATAACCGCGATATTCCAAACGTTTCAATCCTTCTATGATGATCGGAGTGGCATTTCTCTTTCCGATATATCCTACGATTCCACACATATTTTCTCTCCCTTATATCTCATTACTATTAATTTTTTCACTCCATCTATACAGAGCCCATACTATGATAATTGCTGGCACAGCAGTCCAGAACGGAATATTTCCATCTATCAGATATTTTTCCAAAAAGGTCAGATGCCCACGGCTAAGCAAAACGGCAATAGCATTATTGGCAGTATGCGCCAAGATTGGCACAAACAGCGAATTTGTTTTCAGAGCCAGATATCCCAACCAGATTCCCAAAACAGTTACCGGCAAAAAGCGGAAAGGATCCAGATGAATAATTGCAAACAAGATTGCTGAAATAATCACAGCCGACCAAAAACCTCTTTTGGTAAAGCCATTGATGAGAAAGCCCCGAAACAGAATCTCTTCACAAATACCCGGCAAGAGTGCTATGATTAGCAAACTTTTCCACAGGCTAAAATCACTCATTTTTACCAGATTTTCCATTGCTTCCAAATAACTTTCGGGAATGGGATAGATATAATTTGTCAGC
>JAWOEN010000152.1:0-8496 GCA_046482725.1 Cloacimonadales bacterium (SeqCode) | reverse complement strand
CGCCGGTCCGCCGGACGTGGTCGATCCGGACGATCCGCTCGGCGCGCTGGAAGGACGTGAAGGGAGTGTGCTGGCGGCGATTGATCCGGCGACGGGCGAACAGCTTTCTCGTGTCGAGCTGGCCAGCCCGCCCCGCTTCGACGGCGTGTCTCTCGCCGGTAACCGCCTGTTTCTCGTCACCCAAGACGGGCGGCTGACCGCTTGGGAGTAACGGCAGGGCGAGCGCACTTCTTTTTGTCATTTCAAAGGGCGCGGCGACCAATATGAATTCAGCTTTTTTTTTCGACCTTTAACCGCCGGCCGGATCCGGATCGACCAACTACGCATTTTGGTTGCGCGGCCTGAGGGATCCGAGAAAACGTTGGTGTACGAGCTCCCCGACCAAAGTCTGTTCGTGGATGTTTCCGACCCGCAAGTAGCATGCGACACAGCCGGCGTGGCGATAACTGGTGGAATCCATATTGACTTGTCCCAACTTCAAGAGATGTACGGCGCGGACATTAAGAATTTGCTGAACGTCCAGCAGCCGGCCACGGCGGACAAGGACGCGGTAGCGGCAGCCTGGGAGCCGATCCGACTCTGTGTTTCCGAGCCCCGCATGAAGGAAAGCCCGACGCTTTGTCATGCGTCGCTCTGCCCCATGTCGAGCGGCACGCTCCGCTTCGAAAGGACGGGCCAACGAACGATATTATTGCCACGGAAGCGCGCATCGCTCGGCCGTGCTCGCGACAACGATATCGTGCTCCGTTTTCTGCCACGCAGTTCCTCATTCGACACCATGTCCCGTAACATCTCGCGCAAGCATATGGAGTTCGAGCTAGTTGACTCAGGGTTGGTGCTGCTTTCCTGTAAAAAAATTACTTGGTATAACGAGTCTTCTTTTGACTCCAGCGACTGATCATGTTGCTTTGTTTCATCTCTATCTCCTTTTATAGTTTATAGTTATTTTTATTCTTCTCTCTTCATCTCACTTTTTTCACTTATGCGTTTATTAATGATCTGCCCTAATAGGTAGCAAGCAGTGTGCCAAACGATAAAATTTATTTTATTTTTTATTTTTCAGAAAGCTTTATTCTATTCTATCTCCTTTATTTTAAAAGCTTTAAATAGATTTAGATGTTTTTTTATTGTTACTGGCTGGTTAAGTTTGGGTTCAGGTTGGACAAAGATTTATTTTCCCAACTACTCTTTTTTATCATTTCGGAAAAAATATCTTATCATTTTGATAATAATAGCAAGCAGATTATCTTTGATTTGGGATTGATTATTTTTTCTGAGACAGATAACCGCATAAAATGATTGGACAAAACTCTGGCAGCTAAATAGTTTTTGCCTGTTTTAATTTGTAGTAAAAATTTGAAGTAAAAATTTACGGGAGAGAAAATGGCAAAGAAATGTATCTTATTATTATTGGATGGTTTGGGAGATCGTGCTTTTGCCTGCCTTCAGGGGCAGACTCCGCTGCAGGCAGCAGCTACTCCCAATCTGGATCAATTGGCTGCCCGAGGCTCCAATGGTTTGTATCATGCCTCAAAATTGGGTGAGCCACTGCCGAGTGAATATGCACATCTCATCATGTTTGGCTATCAGGAGAAAGATTATCCGGGGCGCGGACCTTTGGAAGCGTTGGGACACGATCTGCCTCTGCAGCTTACAGATGTAGCATTTTTAGCGCGCTTTGTCGAGATTCAAGCTCAGGAAGATCATTTTATTGTCAGCAACCGTTGGCCTCAGCTGCCCGAAGAGGTGATCAAGCAATTTTGTGAAAAAATAAATCAGCATGATCCTGCCAGCATGTCTTACAAAAGAATGAAAAAAACTTTCGGCATTTTGAAATTTGCCCACACCTTTTCTGATAAAATCACCGACACAGATCCCATCATCGAAGGCTTGCCGCTTTACAAAGCTCAGCCGCTCTGGGAACAGAGAACGGATCAAAAAGTGTTCAAAACGACTCGCTATCTCAATAAACTTTCGCGCTGGTGTCTGGATAATCTGCAATATGAAGGCAAAACTTATGCTCTGGCAACTCAGCGCAGTGGCAAGCTACTGAAGATTCCAGGATTTTATCAGACCAACGGTCTGCAAGGTTTATCGATCTCTTCCGGGAAAATCTACAAAGGCTTGGCCCAATATATCCAGATCGATTTTCTGGAAGTAACAGACAGTGATGATGCTTGCCAAGATTATCAAGAGCGCATCCAAATGGCTATCACAAATTTGGAGAAATACAGTTTTATTCATGTTCACACCAAATTACCCGACAAAGCAGCACATCAAAAAGATGCAAAACTAAAAAAAGATATGATCGAGCAGCTTGATAAAGCGATCGGTAAAATGCTGCCACAGCTACTGCAGAAAGATATCTTACTGGTAATTTCAGCCGATCATTCCACACCTAGCTGCGGCGAAATGTTACATTCAGGCGAACCTGTCCCCTTAATTTTTGTCGGGGAAAATGTGCGGCGCGATTTGGTAAAGCAATACGATGAAGTTTCAGCTGCTTGCGGCTGTTTGGGGCTGATGCGAGGTGGAGAATTTATGGAGATGATCCTTAACTATCTGGATAAAGCGCGGCTTTATGGCTTTCGTGAAACTCAAAAAAAACGTAAATATTGGCCTGCCTCTTCCCAACCGCTGACCTTGAGCTGGGATTAGATTATGTATGAGCTTGCTGTCATTCACGGACGCTTTCAGATTTTACACAATGATCATCTGAAATATCTGCTGGCAGGTTTTGCCCGCAGCCAACATTTGGTGATTGGCATCACCAATCCCGATCCCTGGCGTACCAAATTCGAAAGCACTGACCCCAGCAGAAATTCGCCCCAAAACAATCCTCTCACCTACTTTCAGCGTTATCAAATGATAGAAGCTACCTTAGTTGAAAATAAAATCGCACCTCAACGCTATTCGATCGTACCCTTTCCCATCAATTTTCCCGAACTCTACAAATATTATCTGCCCACTAATGCCGTTTTTCTGCTGACTATTTATGATGAATGGGGCAAAGATAAACTGACAAAGTTTCAGAATTTGGGATTGAAAACCGAGGTAATGTGGGAAAAAAAATTATCAGAAAAAGGGATTACCGCCTCTGAGATCAGGGCGAAAATAAGCAATGATGAAGCTTGGGAAAGCTTGGTTCCAAAATCGGTAGCGCATTTTTTGAAAAAGTGGGATATAAAAAAAGTCTGTAGAAACTCTCCACTTTGAGGGTTCCTACAGACAATTTATACTAAGCTTGAAAAGTTTGGGCTAGACAAAGAATTGTTTCAATTTACTAAAAAATCCTTTGCCGGGATGAAATTTTTTCGCCTCATCAAATTCGGCCAATTCTTCCAATAGCTTTTTCTCTTTACTGCTTATTTTAGTGGGTGTAATCACCAAAACCTTCACATAAAGATCGCCTTTATAAGCGCTGTTTACATGAGGCAAACCTTGCGAACGCAAGCGGAAAACCTTGCCAGATTGCGTTCCGGCAGGAATTTTTATTTTTACCTTCCCACTCAAAGTAGGGCATTTGATTTCCGAACCCAAAGCTGCTTGCGAAAAACTGATGGGAAATTCGCAAATTAGATCAGCATCCTGACGCTGGAAAATATCATGCTCTTTCTCTTTGACATGCACCAAAACATCACCAGCTGTTCCACCACGACGACCCACATTTCCCGAACCGCGCAAACGAATATATTGTCCTTCCTGAACTCCGGCCGGGATCTTGACATTCACCGTTTTAGATTTTTGGATTCTACCATCACCGTGACATTTTTTACAACGATTCTTGATGATTTTACCTTCGCCATGACAGGTGGGACAAACCACTGCAGATTGCATCTGTCCAAACAAAGAGCGAGTCATCTGCATCACACGCCCCGAGCCATGACATTGGCTACAGGTCTTCACATCACCATCTTCGCTGCCGCTGCCATTACAAGCATCACAGCTAGCTTTGACGCCCAGCTTGATCTTCTTTTCCACTCCACTGGCGATCTCTTCCAAAGTGAGAGAGAGAGAGATTTGCAGATCTTCTCCGCGATTATTTTGACGAGAGCCGCGTCTGCCTCCGCCAAATGAGCCACCAAACAGGTGCTCGAAAATTCCGCCCAGACCATCTCCTCCGCCAAAAAGGTCGGAAAAATCACTGGCATGTGAAAAATCGTCCCAAGTGAAACCATGTCCGCCAAACGCGCCTTCCATACCAGCGTGACCATATTGGTCGTAGCGCTGTTTTTTTTCAGGATCGCTTAGTACTTCATAAGCTTCTGATGCTTCTTTAAACTTGTCTTCAGCAGCTTTGTCATCTTTATTTTTATCGGGATGATACTTCATCGCCAGTTTTCGATATGCTTTTTTTATCTCGCTGGGGCTGGCAGATTTTTCCACGCCCAAAACTTCATAATAATCTCTTTTTGCCATTATACTTCCCTGTTGATATTTTCTATAAAACACAAATCCGGGGCTGAAGAATCAGCCCCAAATTATTACCCTGATTCGCTAATTATTCATCATCATCATCAACAACTTCGTAGTCGGCATCAACTGGTCCATCGTCTTTGTTCTCATTCTTGGCTTCTCCACCCATTTTGCTAGGATCGATATCGGGAGTTTCCATATTGGGAGCTCCACCCTGAGCTTGCTGCTCTTTCTGCATTTCAGCATAAACGATCTCACCGATTTTTTGAGCTTTCTTGGCCAAATCATCACGGATAGCTTCATACTCTTCTTTTGTTGTAGCTTTTTCCATCTTCTCTTTAGCTTCTTTCAGAGCGTCTTCCACAGTTTTCTTCTCTTCATCGGAAAGTTTGTCTCCATGCTCACCCAAGCTCTTTTCAGTCGAGAAGATCAAAGCATCCAGCTCATTGCGAGCGGTGATATTCTCTTTCTTCTTCTTATCTTCATCAGCATGAGCTTCAGCATCTTTTACCATTCTTTCGATTTCAGATTCGTCCAAAGAGCCACTTCTTTCGATTTTGATCGACTGTTCTTTGCCTGTGCCTTTATCTTTGGCATGTACGTGCAAGATTCCGTTAGCATCAATATCAAAAGTTACTTCAATCTGAGGCATTCCGCGTGGTGCAGCTGGAATATCAGTCAGATCAAATCTACCCAGAGTTCTATTATCTTTAGCTTCAGCTCGCTCTCCTTGCAGAACGTGGATGCTCACTGCCGGTTGATTGTCGGCAGCTGTACTAAAGACTTGGCTTTTTTTGGTGGGGATTGTGGAGTTTCTCTCGATCAGCGGAGTCATCACACCACCCAAAGTTTCGATACCGAGTGAAAGCGGAGTTACATCCAGCAATAAGATATCATTCAGATCTTCGTCACCAGATAAGATTCCACCTTGAATAGCAGCGCCCAGAGAAACTACTTCATCCGGGTTTACACTTTTGTTGGGCTTTTTATTGAAGAATTTTTCCACAGCTTGTTGCACAGCAGGAATTCTAGTACTTCCGCCCACCAAAATCACTTCATCGATATCGCCAATATTCAGTTTAGCATCTTTCAAAGCCAATTTACAAGGCTCGATTGAGCGCTTGACCAGATCTTCGGTCATTTGGTTGAAAGCTGAAAGCGAAAGATCCAAGTTCAGATGTTTAGGGCCGCTAGCATCAGCTGTGATAAAGGGCAGATTGATATTGGCTGTCTGTGTACCGGAAAGTTCGATCTTGGCTTTTTCAGCAGCTTCGCGGATTCTTTGCATAGCCATCGCATCGTTGGCAATATCCACACCTTCCTGCTTCTTAAATTCTTGCAAAATCCATTGCATGATTTTTTGATCAAAGTCGTCTCCACCCAGATGTGTATCTCCGTTGGTAGATAATACTTCCACCACACCTTCTGCCACTTCCAAGATAGAGATATCAAAAGTACCACCACCCAAATCGTAAACAGCTACTTTTTCCTCTTTCTTGCTTTCCAGTCCATAAGCCAAAGCTGCAGCTGTGGGCTCGTTGATGATACGCTTTACATCCAAACCGGCAATCTTTCCGGCATCTTTGGTTGCTTGGCGCTGAGCATCATTGAAATATGCCGGCACTGTAATGACAGCTTCTTTTACTTCCATTCCCAGATGAGCTTCTGCTGTC
This sequence comes from Cloacimonadales bacterium (SeqCode), assembly GCA_046482725.1. Taxonomy (GTDB): domain Bacteria; phylum Cloacimonadota; class Cloacimonadia; order Cloacimonadales; family TCS61; genus DAOWES01. The sequence goes on along the minus strand of JAWOEN010000152.1, from coordinate 2,407 downwards.
TCTTTCATCTTGGTAAGAATCATGGCAGATATTTCCTGAGGTGTGAAATCTTTGCTTTCTACATCGATATGAACTGTAGCTTCACCAAATTTGCCACCTTTCACCTGATAGTTGACCGTGTCAATTTCAGAACCAACTTCATTCAATTGACGCCCCATAAAACGCTTGATCGATTGAATCGTATTTTTGGGATTAGTCACAGCCTGACGCTTGGCTATCTGTCCTACCAATCTATCGTGATTTTTGGTAAAAGCTACGATCGAAGGAGTGGTTCTGGTTCCTTCTGCATTTTGAATAACAGTGGCTTTTCCACCTTCCATCACACTCACACAAGAGTTGGTTGTTCCTAAGTCTATTCCTATTATTTTACTCATATTGTCCTCCTATCCACAAAAATGTGGAGTTTATTTTTTCTTTTTATTTTCTTTTTCTGTTGCTGGCTTGGCGCCATTAGATACTGCTACGCGAGCCGGACGAATAACTTTATCGTTCATTTTGTAGCCAGTTTGGATAACCGCAACTACTTTGTTCTCTTCCAAATCGGAAGGAATATGCGCGATTGCTTCATGCAGATTGGGATCAAATTCTGTTTTTTCGGAAGCGATCTTTTTGACGCCTTCTTTATTTAGAATATTCTCCAACTGCTGATAAATCAATTCGATTCCTTTCTTGAAAGATTTGGGATCACTCTTCTTCAAGTCGGGATGCAGAGCACGCTCAAAATTATCTACCACATCACAGACTTCCAGCACTAAACGCTCTGTCGCATTCTTGATCCAATTCGATTTATCGGCAATTGTACGCCGTCGGTAATTCTCAAATTCTGCCACTTTGCGCAGATATTTCTCTTTGAGCTGGAAGTTTTCCTGCTGCAAAAGTTCATACTTCTCTTCTAGAGTCAGCTCTTGGGGCTCTTCCACTTCTGCTTCAGCGGCTGCCTCTGCTTGTTCTTCCGCGCTTTTGTTCTCTTGACTAGCTGCTTTCAATTTATCTTTTTCTTCTACAAAATCTTTGCTCATAGTTTAATCCTCAAAATTTATTATTTCACCGTCAAAACGCCTTTCTTGGTCGTCTCGGTAATGATCTTTGCCACATCTCTGATCGTAGCAATATTTTCGCGATAATTCATCCGGTTGGGACCCAGTACTCCCAAATAACCCGGCACACCAAAAATTTCATATTTGGCAAAAATCAAAGTACAATTTGCCAACTCTGGTTGTCCCAATTCTTCGCCCATCAAGATATGGGTAAATTCCTTGCCTGGTGTCTTCTGCAACAGATTTACCAAATGATCCTGACGCTGAATAAAACCTAAAAAGGTCAAAATCGAGCTTTTATCATTGAATTCAGGTTGCTCCAAAAAACTGATATTTCCGTCAAAATGGATAAAATAGCTGCTGATCTCGGTCAGAGCATTTTGCAGCTCTTCCAAAAATTGCCGCAGAACCACATTTTCCGAAGACTGATTTTCTACTAAATCATCCAAAATATTGTTTTGGATATCGTAGATGCGCTGCCCAGCCAATCTGTCGTTGATATAACGCACGATCGTTTTCAATTGCTGCTCCGAAATCTCATAATCACATTTTAGGATCACTGTCTTATCCAAGCCACTATCTAAGGAAATTACAAAGATCAATTTCTGATTTCCGATCTTGAATACATCCAGCTTTTCCAGATAACCAAAAGAGATCTCAGGCTCGGCTACAAAACTAAGCTGATCGGTTTCTTTGGCCAAAAGCTGCATAATATAGTGGAGCGCCAAAGGTGTATCTTTATAATTCTTGATCAAAAGCGAACGCAAAAAATCACTCTTGGGAAAGCTATAATTTGCGATATCCTTATCGATCAGATTCAGATATTTGCGATATCCTTTCACCGTGGGCACTCTTCCAGCAGAAGTGTGCGCCTGATAGATCAGATTCTCTTTTTCCAATCTGGAAAGATCGATGCGTATCGTAGCAGAGCTGGACTCAGTTACATATTTTTCGGAAATCAAGCCCGATGAAACCGGCTCTACCGACTTTACATACTCTTCTACCAAAAATTTCAGAACTTTATCTCGTCTTATTTCACTTTTTTTCATGCCATCCACCTTCGATTTTTTAGCAATCTCTGCTTTTGGTTGCCAAAGACACTGACAAATTAATTTGGCTTTATAGTTTGTCAAATATTTTTTTAGCAATCAGGCTATTGTTCTGCTAACAAAAAATTTCTCTGCGCTATCTTATTGTTTAACAAAGTCTTATATTTTTGTTTACCAATTATCAATTGTCAGATCAGCCCTATTTTATCTAAATTGCTCAGCATTAAATCTTACAGATGATTATTTTGCTTGCGCCTGAAATGCTGGCCAAGATATTTATCTTTAGAAAACTTGGAGGTAAAGTTATGAAATATATCAAGC
>JAWOEN010000089.1:0-15793 GCA_046482725.1 Cloacimonadales bacterium (SeqCode) | reverse complement strand
CGCAAAAGACGTTCTGGCGGAACAAAACTTCAGTATACGGATAACGAAAAAACCATATTGGAATACCTCCGAAAAAATCAACAAATAACCCTCCCTGAATTCCTGAAACTGGCTTCGGTTACGAGTTTGGCATCACCAGATATTTTGCAGCTAACAAATAAAAAGTCTAATCTGCAGGGTGCCTTTTCTTTTTGCCCGCCTTGGCGGGTAAACATCGTTTTTTATGGGCATAGACAAAGCTTGCCCGCCGTGGAATGGTAGGCCGTTCTCAGGCGGGAAAAATGATGAACATAGCTGCGTTAACAGCGAAATTTCTGTAGCCAGTCCGCCTCCGCCCGATAAACTGGGACTACGGCGCGACAGGTCGATAAAGTTAGCTGCTGGTATCTAATACCCAGTAATTAAAAGCTACGTAGTAGCGACAGAGCCGAGCAGAATTGAGAGTTCAGAATCCAGAAAAAAAAATTCAGAAAACCCTTATTTCTCTAACCCTTCCAGATATGCAATTTCCTAGAGGAAATTGGCGTGAACAAGTTAATTCTGGCTTGGCAGAATTTACGGTTCACCCCTACGATAATTTCTTTCCCTTAACACAAAGTGAAAAGGGTTTTATAAATAGAAAAAAAATGTCATAAACAATTTCCAGATTCAAACCTCCCTGCAATTTCCTAGAGGAAATTGGCGTGAACAAGTTAATTCTGGCTTGGCAGAATTTACGGTTCACCTTTATGGTAATTCTTTTTCTCTGCAAGTTCCTTCGGGAAATTGCAGACTTTCTCACTGCGCTCTATTCTTCTTCTTCCTGTATTCTGAACTCTAAACTCTAGACTCTGAATTCAGCCCAGCCGAATCACTCAATGAGAATTTTGTTTTTCTGAAACAATATCTACTCCTACTAAATTCTAGTTGGCTGCAGTCCTTTTCCAAGACATAAACGGATTACATTTCACATTTCACATTTTCATTTTACATTTTACATTTTAATATTTTACATTCTTCTCCGCCGCACTCCTTTTCCAGATCGTAGACGGGTATGCATTCTGCATTCTTCATTCTTCATTTTCCCACTGTATGCCAATCGAATGTCTGCGGCTTTCCCCTTCCTACAGATATTTCTTCATCTCTTTACCGATTACTCCGGCTTTCAGCTCAATATAGCTCTTGATGGGGCTGGATAAGATCTTGGGAAAAAGCACTTCTTCGATCTGGAAAAATCCCACAGATTCGGTCATTTCCACTTCGATCAAGATGGGGCGTTTGGTTCCGGGCAAGATTTTCACATGCTCAATGCCGCTGGAAGAGTAGCGATGAATATCGCCCACTTTGGGTTTATCAGACAAAATAGTGGTAATGCGAGCTCGGCCTTTTTCCATATCGCATCCATCGCCGATCAAGACCAAACCAGCTTCCAGCGAGTATACTTTCTGGCTGGCCATATGTCCAAAGATGCATTCGATAATTAGGCTGCGCAAGATAACTTGCAGCGTAAAATCTTCCGGGTAAAATTTTGCCAAAATTCTCTCGATAATCGGTTGGGCGATATGAATCCCCATAAATTCATGATTGCTACGACCTACGCTCATACCTACATCGTGCAATAAAGCTGCGATTAAGATCGCTATCCGGCTATCTTCATTGGTAGCAATCTCCTCTTTTTCCAGATTTAATCTAACTTTAGCCTTGATCAGCAGCTCAAACATCTGCATAGCATTTTTGGCTGCTTTACGCATATGCACCGGCCCGTGATCATTGTAGCCCAAACGCTTGATTGAGACTATATTGGCATACTCCTGCAGAGCTGCTACCTCGGCATCAGCAAAAATATATTCTGCCACACTGCGCGATTTTTCCGGCAGCATAGCCAAAATCTCTTTCTCTAGATTTATCTGTTTTATCGATTTTTTCATAAATCCTCCATGCGGCAAATTTGTCTGATTACATTTTTTTGAGCAAGCAGAATTTCTAAGATCGCTGATTATTAGCTTCAGCGCTGAGATCTAAATTAGTAGCTATCCCCTATTTCAGCCCGCACGTTAATCTGAAAATCTGACTAGATCTAAGACTAGACATGCACAGGTTACTGCTGAAATTACGCTTGGATTGTTAATAGCATTCCAGATTATTCTTCTTTAACAGATTTTACAAAGTAGAAACTTTTTGACGACATAATTGGAGCTATCCAACCTGATTGAGTATATGTTCCAGTTATATCTTCACTAAAATCGGAACTTGGAGAATCTGAAGAATAGACTCTATAGTGAGCAATTCCAGGGACATTATCCCACGATAGAATTACATTTTCATCAGAAATAATAACTGATAAATTATCAGGTGAGTTTAATAAGCTATAGCAGAACATATAGCATTCTTTAGATGATTCACCACTATCATAAACTACAGATACTTCAGCAGAATATAATTCGTCATAATAGAGATTACCACTGTCAAAATCATAAAGCAATTCAGTGGTAAATCCTACTAAGTTTCCGTCAAGATAAACATTATAACCAATTATACCCATATCTCTAAAACCGGAGGATTCTTTATTTGCCTTAAATCTGGGTTTATCAGATTTTATTTTAATTAATGAATATCTATCTCGTTTACTTAAATTGCCTGATAACACTTCTGGGTTCGGAACTGGTGCTTCCCAAGTTGCCAGTCCATATTGATCTACCATTAGGTTTGTTATTGTAGGTGCAAAAGATACTGGAGATGCAATTATGGGCTCAGACTCAATATCATCTGAATATAAAACAGTTACAGAATAAGTAAAAATACTATCTGGTACATTGTAGTCGGTAAATGTTAATTCTTCTGTTTGACCAATTAAGACTGCATTTCTGTAAATATTATAACTCAAGAAGGTTCGAGATTCGCATGATTTTACTAAGGCATCTTTATTCCTTAATGATCCAAACCTGCTAGTTAATCTGTTTTCCGCTGGCGCATCCCAACTTAATATTACATCGTTGTTGCTTACTTCTATATCAATGTTGGTGGGAGGTAGAACTATCAAATCTTCACCTGTTCCTCTTATGATAACAGTAAACAATTGGTTATTAGCTGTTATCATTAACTCCCCAGAGATTATACCTACTGTTGAAGGAGAAAAGCTAACAATTACTTCAGCAGAATCTCCGGCTGCTATCGCATAGGTTTCTACCTCAAACGCAAAGTCGCTATTATCAGTTGAGATATCATCGACATCTATTCCCAGATTACCATGATTAATGATATAGAAAGATTCAGTCTTGGTTTGATAAAAAATGGTATTACCAAAATGCAACAGTCCTTTTGATACACAAATATTATTTTCTGATTCCAAATCAAGATTTACTGGGATATTCACCCAAGGATAGATGATATCATTAGAACCAATAAATATAGTTGCTTCATAATTACCGCTACTCATACCAGATGGATCAATATTTAAATTAAAACCTTGTGATTGATCCGCTGCAATTTGACCTTGAATTTCAAACGGGTCTATCCATTCAAGAGATTCTCCCATACTAATATGCCCTGTAGTGGGTGCAAATTCACACACTTGCCCATTTTCATTACTAATGAAATTGAAGAAAAAACTACAGTTGCCATCAGAACTGATCCCATCACTCAACAATGACGCTATGGGAAATGAAAATTCCAAGCTATTTGCTGAAAACCAAATCGAATTATATAAGCTACTTGTTCCAGTAGTAGCATTAATTACAGTTATTTCATCAGCAACCATATCTAGCAGTATTACATAATCGATGCCAATAGAGTTATTTTTGGGTGTTTTAAAAGATATCTCAGAAAATTTTGCAATATCAGATATTATTTCTTCTTTATCGGATTTTCTTGATGATCCTAATGGAGAATTAACCCCATCATTATACCAGGAAATACCGGTTGTAGAATCTTGATCAGAATCTATGAATAACACTCCCATTGGAGAATATCCGCTTGTACCCATATTAGCATAAAACCCTTCTGACCCGATACCACACTGTAGATCGATAACATCAAAATCTGAACTAGTTCCAGCCTCTTCATCTACATAAGTTGTTTCAGCATTTGCAACAATTGATATTCTATAATCAAGAACACCGTCGCCATCATTTACTATGCTAAACTGATCATTAAAAATATCTGACTGCACTAAAAAATATGAAATATTCTCATGAGATAATTTAATTTCTGGATATAATACTTGCTCCCAATTTGCGCCATTATACCGATAATCTCTATAATCTGCTAGATTATAAACAACTATATTATCTAAATCTCCACGTTCACTACTACCACTAATATTATTCCACCCTTCTGTTGCACACCAAACAGAGTTATGCCAACCTGAATCAGGATTTTCATCCATACTATCAAAACTTACAATATCATTATCTACAACTGGATATTTTTTTTTCAATATATATTCTCCAACATTCCATTGAGGAACATCAGAAAAGAACCATTCACCACTATCATAAATATAATTATAATCAGAATGCCTTTTAATATCATGGGTTTCATCAGACACTGTCAGAGTATATCTCGCTTTTGTTTCAAGATTTGAAAGCCAATGTCCCGAATATTGATAAACATCGCTAAATCTTACAAAGGAATTTTCAGATGCATTGTATACTGTATCTGCAATCCCAATATTAATAATCTCTTTATCAATTGGATCATATATCCGATAATCACCTGAAGAAGCCGGACAATCTCCTTCAAAAAAAATATATCTACCGGTAGAACTTGTAATTGGGAATGCTTCTTGATTAATTTCCAGTGTCATATTTTTATAGGCATTACTATGATAAGGTTGTATAAAGTTTTGATCTAATTCCAAGTAAGATGTATCAATGTTATTTGAATGCCCCCAAGCCACTAAATTAAAATCGGGGTGAAGAGATGTAACATTGGTTAAAATGTATCTTTTATTGCCTTCAAAATTCGGAGTAAAATTAGCTTCACTCTGGATACCATCAATTATATTATTATAACTCATTCCAGAATAACTACTATTTATAGAAAAGCTATAGTTTGTATCAGCTCCCGGTTGTGGATTAGGATCAAAATTATCCATAGATTTGCGAAGGGGAATTGTTTCTGGTAAATATGGGCTATTTTCAGTATCTAATATCTCCAGAGAATTTCCAGATAAATCTTTACCATCAATGGTTATAAGATGATTTCCATCTTTTTCATATTCCGGTATCAGGCTAGCAGGGATTCTAAATACCCAATTAGTTCTATCCTCACTGACCGATTCCTTTGCTGTTGGACCCAAACCAAATGGTTCAATTGAAGAAATGTATAGAGTATCCATCGGCTCACTTGCTGTAACCTCTATTGTTATATCAATTCCCGATCTACAAAAAGATGAAGCTTGTTCTGCATATACTAAGCCTATATTGTCCCACCAATTCCAACCTGCTCGATATACTGTACTACTATTGGATTTTATCTTCACTTCTTTAATATAAGGGACGAAATTATCGATGAGAATATCATGTATTGTATCAGCTATTTCATCATCATCATCTTCTGATTCATTCATACCAGAATTATCGATATCATATGCCCAGAATTTTAACCTATATAAACCATCAGGGTAGCGGCTGTCATCAACACAGCGAGCGTCAAATTCCGGACTCTGAGTCCACTCCTCATCTGTATTGATTCTTCTAAGTGTATTCAGATATCTATCATATGGGGTAATTCTCGGATGACTTGTAAGATTCCAATAAAACGGACATTGAAAATGTGAACCATACCCAAAAACCGAGCCTGATGCAGCATTCTCACCATAGTCGTTCCATACTATGTTTTCCGTAATATTATCAGCAGCTTCCCAATTTGATATAATTTCTGTATCATCCCATTCTTTAAATAGTTGGAATGATATCATGTATGGTGAGACATGAACATTTCCACCCGGGTCATTCCCTGTTGCGTTAGTTTGAGTATCCTCGACTCTAGTCACAAGATCAATTTTATCCCATACTTTAGTGTAATCCACTTCGTCTATAGTTTCAGTTTGAGTAAGTTCAGTTCCATAATTCTGCAGAGTATGTCCGTTTCGAAAAATTCGATTTTCATAGATAATAGGATTTGTGTTATCTGCAAATGGTGATATAGTTGCATCAGCCAGAAAATTCTGGTTATCTCCCTGAATGTGTATATGAAGCGGACCCTGAACAAACATCATTGTCCCAAGAAGGTATGCTCCACCTGCGGCATTAATCATTTCTTGAGTTATATTTTGTATTACCGCGTTCTTTATAGATTCTACTGGTTCTATATGCAAATATACAATATTGCCTTGTGTTAATTGAGCATCCTGAGCTGACGGTGTATTTCCATTCCACCAATTGCAATAAGTAATTGCACCTGGTTGCATAGCATAAACATTAAAATCATTTTCATTGCTTGAGACAATATCGAATCCTCTATGAAATCTAGTTCCATTTGCTCTGTAATCACCGATAATGCTGATTACATTGTTTTGCTGATCCACATTATTTACTGGCCAAGAGCAAAACAAGTTAATTGGTAGTATAACTAGGAAAAAAGCAATTAGACTAATTCTTGATATCATAAATATGTCCTATATCATCTATATTAACAACACATTTCCCTTCATTTACGAAAACTTCAGCTTTATCAGTAACTGATCCAAAATCGATTTCTTCCTTTACTCTGCCATCACTGTCAATAATGTATAAAATCGTTTTTGAGGAATTGTTATTTGCTTCAAGCTTGAATAAAATTAAAAAATATTCATTGTGAATATTGTGAAGCGACGCAGGATACATATAACTCCCATCGGAATATGAGTTTAATCTGTTAACTGGAAGCTTCCAAACTTCTTCACCTGTGTAAATATCAATACTTTTTAATTGAACACCATGCTCGTAGATCAGAACACCTTTTTTAGATATGTTTAGACAACTAAAACTTGGGAATTTTCGTTTCCAAATACTGTTGCCAGATATATTAAAACATCTTAGAAAATGATCATTTAACTCATTCTCTGCGCTTTGAATTATTATCAGATCATCAGAATATAAAAGCCCTCTTATACTCTCATTAACATATGCTTTGGTCAATACAGCTTCATTTCGGATTCGTTTTTCATAAATATCATACACTAAAAGTTTCGACACATTATTATCTGCTTGCTTTGTCTCAGCTTCAAAAAGCATCACGAAGTTTTCGCTATCTGATGAAATATGAATTCGTCGAAAACCACTTTCAAAAGGTTTGTAAGTTGCAATTAGATTCAAATTACTGGAATAGATTTTTATATATGTCCCCCATAACTCAGAGTAATCCGTCACAATAAAATGATTTGGAGTATTTTGAGTTGCGATCCACTCACTCAAATAATCTATCTCCAAAGTTTTATCTAGTTTAAGTGTATAGTTGGAAAGGCTATATTTCCTTATTTCCTTTCTTTCTTCATTCAAATTTGTATTAATTGTAAGAATAATATTCTCATTAAAACACAAAAATCTTTCAAATTCATCTAAATATATCCTATGGTCATTTGCAAATTGAAATCCTCGTTTATAAGACGGTACGCTATAAGGCTTTCTATTTTCTGGAGTAACCTGGACAAGACCATTTTCCTCTGCAAAATATAATATCAGTTCACCTGTATCAGCTTCTTCAAAAACAGCTTCTACGTGTTCAAAATTGTTGTTGATTTCCTCCTCTATAAGCTCAAATGCATTTACATTGTTCATCAACACTAATATAGCAATTACAATACTGTTTCTTATCATTTTCTTACTCCTTTGTTTATATTTGTTGCTTAAGCATTTTACAACGAACTTTAACAGATGATAATGAATCTCCCGGATAAACTGTATATACGGAATCTATAGTAATCTCGTAGTTGGGTTGAGCATGGCTTAAAACTTCTAACGGATCAATACAATTATGTTTTGTTTGCAAGGTGTCTAAACTACCATTTCTATAGCGGCTTAGATGAAAATGTGTTTTGTCAGGACTAATCATTCCTGAATATCCAACTGGAGCTATTATTGAACCAGCACTAACAGTTGTTTGAGTAGGGATAGTATAATCAGTATTATTCCAGACAAAATCTACTGAATCCTGATAAGCAGCCATAGCGACACTTTGAAGTGGATCAGTTGTATTATCTTTTACTATTCCATATTCATTGCTAATAGTTTTTAAATTTGTGATAATCATATCCCCGGATACTTCCTGTCCTACAATTATTTCATTATTGAATAAATGCAGGTAACCAAAACTTTCACTTGCAGTATTTGATATAGCAATAAACTTTAGATGCCTAATCTCGTCAGGTTTATAATATATTTTTTCTATGTTCCCACTCTCTAAAGATCTTATATGATCACCAAGCGTAAAACTTCCTGCATAATCGATACCTTTATGCCATTCAGAACCTGAATAATCTCTTCTACCGAAATCAGAAGATATATCACTTGTAACAGCAGCAATAGAATCTGTGTATGTACTGGCAGCAGTATCATAATCATCATGATAAACGGTATAATCAGCATTTAAAAATATAAAACAAAATGTAATTAATATAGTTGCTATGACCTGTTTCATCAGAACTCTTCCACTTCAAAATCTGTTTCGATAGAACGAAAATATGAGTTTTTATCCTGCATATCTTTGATACCAAATTGAAATCCGTCTTTAGTTAATTTTTGAAGTTTATTCAACTCATTCTTGTCAATTTCATAACTATAAATTCTTTTTTTATCTAGTCTAATTATTTCATGTCTATAAATTGAAGATTTTTTCATACCAATAAAAAAAGCATTATCTCTCATAAACACTCCACTAAGATTATATCCTTGTTTAGCTTTTCTATCTAATATTATTTCACCACTTTCAATATCATAGACTTTTACTCCTTTAGTGTCCTTCAGCATTGGATATTCAGTAAGGTATTCTGAAGCTTGCCCATATGTATAAGCTAAATATTTCCCATCTGGTGTTATACATGGTCTTCCGCCAGCACCAATTAAATCAATACATTTAAATAAAATATTCCCCTTAGAATTATAGATAAAAATGCTTCGTTTACCACCAGTACTATATTCATCAATACCTGTACCAATCTCATAGATTACAATAGCATAATTTTTTGTTTCAGTTGATACGCCTGATGCTGTAAAAGCATCTACTTTTTTAACATTTTTTATATAGTTAGGTTCAAATGCACTCTTATCAGTGAAGAATTCATCAAAGTTTATGTTTTTATAAACTTTATTACCTTTCTCATTATAAAATTCAATTTCATAGGGTAGATTATTATATGGATTATCTTCGACTAAATCTATTGTTTTAATAATTTCACCACTTTTTATATCTTTAAAGTGAACAAAATGTATAAAACTAGAACCTGGTATTTTTTCATCAATAGTTACTATCTCATATCCATCCAACTCATCTGTTGTTTCTTCTGCTATAAGTGGGCATAGACACAATATCATCAATCCAAGTAACACCATTATCTTCTTCATCAGTTGCTCCTTTGTTATAATCGTTAATTCTGAATAATCATCAATTAGGACCAGGTGATCCTTTTCTCTAATTCAATTTCTTCAATATTTCTTTTTAGTACGTGTCAATAGCTGGCATAAGTATTTTTCAAGTCAATATTTTTTTTGATTATAGGTTGTAATCAACACCTTTGTGCCAAGCCTGTATCCAATTATTGCTTTTATTTTTAATGCAACATTTGCCAAAATCTGAACTTACATGTGATGTAGAAAAAACTGCTGCATTGCCTGCTTCGGGTGCATATTGGAAGGCGAATTACTAATGCTATCTGCAACTAAATGGTTCAAATCCACACCTTTTTTGGTTTTATTGTGGAGGGATGTCAAATGATTCGTTTAACAAGTCAGCGTGCTGTATTATTCTGTCTGCAGACTATTACTCTGGCATGTCATGTTTAGAAAAACAAGTTTATTTCATCGTTATTCTTACCATTTTGGAGGATCAAGAAAATTTTATCGCTTTTTATCTCTAGCTCATATTTGCCATCGTATTGCACTTTTAGGGGCTTTTGCGGTAACAACAAAGTCAATCCTGCGATATTTGAAGCCGAGTGCAGCGAGATCTGTAAGTGTTTATCTGACTCAACAATCTTCAATTTCAGGTCGAGTAGTTGATTCCAATGTCTGGCGATTTGATCAATTGAGCAGATCCAGCTATCGTCTTTTCTAGCCAGATCCAGCATATCCTGCAGCGGCTGCAGAGTTTGTTGGCTATAGCCGGAATAGAGCGGATGTGCCATGATTACCATCATGCCCTTGTTGGGCAAAATTGCCCGTGTCCACAAACTGGTCAAATAAGCAGAGAAGCGCTTTGAATCGATTATTTGCTGCGACTTATCATAAGTTTTATCAGTCAGAATTTTCTGATAAAAATACCAATCATCATGAAAAATCTGTGAGATTTCCAATAAATCTAAAGATCTAAAATAGCCATCTGAGAAGATCGGTATATTATAGGGGAAAATCGATCCCCGATAAAATTCTAAATGATTCACTCCGATCGAACTATCAAAAAGCATATTTTCTTCTTCCAACCCCAAAAGACCATGGTAACTATTGTTGGTGAGGGGAAAACGAAAACCAGTGGCTGCAGGAAGCAAAGCTCGGTTTTGCTGTAATTCCTGGCAAGTCTGGGCATATGACAATTTTCTAAAATCAGCTCGAGAATAAGAGTGCATTTCCAGATTTATATTGTCTGATTTTCGCAATTTTGCCAATTGCTCGGTTGTAATTTTATTTGAGATAAAGAAATTTGACTGCAGCTTGTTTTGTTCTACAAAGTCTAGGATTCGTTCATATTCAGAGTTTTTCCCACCATCATCAAAAGAGATCGTGAAAGCAGTAGATTTAGCAAATTTCCAAGGATGCAAAGCTACGGGGTATTGCCTATTTTCTTGGGTCAATTGCAAAATCTCATGGTAAAAATTCCCTATCTCTTCAGAAGAGGAAAAACCACCATCAGAAGCGGGATGTAAGAGATTGAAATTTGCCAACAAAATAGCCTTGCCCTTGCCAAAATTAGTCTTAACAATCGCCGGGTAAGTTTCATTTCCCGCTTGCCAATTTGCCCAAATCTCGCTCTCGCTTCCTAAGAGTTTGCTGATGACGGTAGTCCACTCAGCTTCGCCATATACTTCGGTGATATCGCCTTGCCAGATCTTCTCATTTTGAGAAACCACTTGGAAATCTTTCATGTTTTTTTCCAATAATTCCACCTGGAAACATTTGCTCAAAGCCCAATTATTATTATCTAATAATCCTTGCTGACTTATCCGATCTGAACCATCTAATCTGTTCCGGCCTAAGAAATTATCTCCGATCAAGATACCGCCTTGTTCTACCCAATTAGAAATATTGATCATCTCAATTTCTGATAAAAATGAAAGCGAATACAAACGATCTGCATCATGATATCCATAGGCTGTGGAGATAATTAAAATCTGATACTGAGCTAACTCTTGCGGCTGGTATAAAATTTTACGATTATCCAATTTTACTATCGCCCCGTGGCTATTCAGTTCTTGCATTGCCAAGATTACGCCATCAGAAACTGTGCCGCGACCATCTCCGTCGCCGGAAGTGATGAACAATGTTTTGGGTAAATTGTAGGCCAGCAGAAACTGACTAACAACTATAAAAACTAATAAGAATATCTGCTTTTTCATAAATTCCTCTACTTGATTTTTTTTACTATAGCTTTTTTGTTAATACCCAGATCAAGGGTGATTATATTATTGCGGGGATTATAAATACCATCACTATCGCTATTTAGGATTTGGACAATTTCCCAATCAGTCTGAAAGGCTACGGTGAGCGGGATATCATAAATTTCCGGATCCAAATTGCTCGCTAATTCCACCAGATAAGAATCTCGATCTTCGCTAACCGAGAGTTTTACAGCGTTCCGCATCTGAATATATTTTCCCACGACCGCAGTAGGCGCCACCCAATACTCAGAATTTCTGAGAATTCTCATTTGATTATCAAATGTTTTGGGATATAGTGAGTAACGATTAGTCACCTGGTGAAAATCAAAAAGCTGCTCTTCTTTGGAATCCGCTGGGAAAATATGATGATACATCAAGATCAACCAATTATCTCGATGAGCTTGCAGCCAATTGTAAAATTCCGGCTGGGTGGGATTTTGATTATTGATGATCGCTTTGCTGGCTAGGTCATAGAAATTATCGGAGTTGACGGTATCCTGATCATAACCTCGGGCAAACAGAAATCCACTTTGCTACACTAATTTTCTTATTTTAGCATTGGAAAATGAATATGGATAGTGTAAAGTTTCAACTGTGATATTCAAGTTTTTTTCCAGAAGATCTTTATTGCGTTTGAGCAGTGAGCTGATCTCTGCCTCCGATTTATCGGGATCTAGCTTAGCGTGAAAAAATCCATGCGAACTTATCTCGTTTCCTGCTGCGGCGATCTCTTGCAATTGCTGCCAACCGAGGCGCTTGATAGAGAAAACACCTTGCTCAGCAAAATTCCCCGGCTGATGAGAAGTCCAAGCGCCCACTACAGAAAAATCTGCGGTAAAATTGTACTTTTGTAAAGTGGGAAGAGCGTGTTCATATTGGGAATAAGAGCCATCATCAAAGGTGATACTGACAGCTCCCGGGGCGTTCTTATACCATTTTGTCAGCCAAAATTTTTCTGTGACCTTTTCACGATCTTGCTGCAGGGGCACTAGCTGGGGGAATAATTTTTGCAATGTATAATATTGCGGTTTGAGGCGAGTAGTATAAATAGGATCTTCCCAGCCATCCCATTGATAGGACCAGGCTTTTTCATTTCGGGGAATAGTGAATTGGATATTATTTTGCAGATCTGAGATATAAGTATAGAGATGGAAATCGGCAGCAGTAGTCTCGATCTGCGGAGTATTGGCTATATCGTGTAAAACTTGCAGAGAGGAGGGATCGGAGACATTCAGCAGGTGCCAAGGCAAACGCAGCTCCAATACACCAGTTTCGGCATTGAAATACCAATCAGCATTAGAATTTTCTGCCAATTTGCCAAAGACCAATTTGCTGCGATTGTGCAATTTTTGGGGAACTTTCTCGGTTAATAGTGTTTCTCGCGCTCGGTTACTGATCAGTTCTTGCTGTACAAACCGACCATTGTTATTGGCCTTGGAAGCATAAAGCGGGATGTAATCATTATAGATATCGGAAAAGACAGAATAATGATCATCGACCAAAATCTGGGCCGAATCAGGAGAATTTATTTCGATCAGAAACTCCAGACCACGTTTGGCAGTTTTAGAGAATTTTTCAAGTCTAAACTCACCTAAATCTTTATCATAAGTATCGATGGCGATCGTAATATTTTGCTGCGAAAAATCAAAATCAGTCAGCTCATATTTCAGATAAAAATAGCTGGGATCAGCTGCAGCAGATATCTCAGCATTTTCCTCATCCCAGTCATCTGTTTTGCCATCCAAATTGATAGTTCGATTTTCCACAGCCAAGATCCCGAAATTTTGTTCAGGATTTTCTTTGTTATGCCAATATTTTCTCCGATGCTGAGGCTGCTCAAAATCCATCACCATCCAATTAAATTTGAACCATTCATCCATCCATTCAAAGATTACAGCGCCCCCGCAATCTGATTCCCAAATATTCTTGGTCAGCACTTGATTGATCTGAGCTTGTTCTCTTTCATTATGCCCACCTTGATCCATGCCATAGGGCGTATAATGGCTATTGCCGCGAGAAGATGGCACTCCATACTCGGCAATGATCAGGGGCATATCGGGGCAATGAGCTTTCAGATCTTCCAAATATGAAAGATAATTATTTTCAGTACGATATTGTTTATCCAGATAAACAAAGTCGGGATAATAGGGATAAGCATGATAGCTGGCAAAGATCCCCGCTTTGACCAAATCAGTTTGGAAGAATTTGGCAAAATCTACTGTTTCCAGATCATTATCATATTCGCGTACTTTATCATTTTCGATATATTCACTTTCGTGATGCATGGGATCGAGAGGAAGCCAATTGACAAACGAGACCGGCCGCTGTTTTTGATATTTCACAACTTCATATTTGATGGTATAATCCATCATTGCAGCCAACCAAGCTTCCATAGCTGTTCCCTGGGGCAGAGAGATAAATTCTCCGGCAAAACTGTTGAGATTTACATTTTGATTTGTATAAGTAACGCTTTGCGGTTCCCATTCCCGACCCAAAATATAGCCAATCGTAAATTTGGAAACATCGGAAATATAGACTCCACTTGCTTTACCCTTCTCTGGCTCGATTACAGCATTACCATTGATCACATCAATCACATCTTTAATCTCCAATTGAAATTCATATTGAAATCGTGGGTTATGATAGTTATGATCAGTGGGGACAGTCGCCCAGACGCCTTGCAAGAGGTAGAGAGGTTTGTCACCATAAAGCAAATTGTATTGGGCAAAAGCTTCATAAAAAACCGGAGGAAAGATCGTATAAACTCTCACCACATTGCTATTCATGGCAGCCATTTGCTGAAACCACTGCAGATAAAGATCAAAATCTGTAGGAAATTCGGAAGGAAATTTTCCCGGCAAGGCAGCACCCAGATTCACTCCTTTCAAGAAGATAGAGTTCCACTCTTTTTGCTGGGCGCGATTGGAGCTAGAGCTATAAACCTGAAAATAATCTCCTCGGGTCCGGAAGAGTTCGCTAGAATTTTTTGCCAAATCTGGCAGCTCTTTTTCCTCAAATTCTGGAAAGAGAGGAATAGTTACTTTTGTACTATCGATCACGATGATTTTTTCAGAACGAATTTTATCTTCGATCTTGATCATCATGAAAACAGTCATTGCTAATAACCCAAATAAAAAGATGATAAACAGAGTTTTTTTATGCATAATTTCCTCTAAAATTTTCCACGTAGCAGACAGTTTATAGAATCACTTTGATAATAGATGTTTTCAAATCTGGAATAACTGATCGAGGCTGAGAAAGAGCTGAAATTATAACCAAATTCCAGCGCATAGCTCTGCTCTAGATTCTGATAATTGTCGATCTGCAGGTTGGTAGAAAGATAGTTATAGATATTTTGATATTCCCAATAATAGGAAGCATCCAAGCCGAATAATTTTTTGTCAATGGGCGTGTAATACAAGGCTGATTCAGAGGCGAAATCCTGAAATTGATAGTTGATTCCCAGCTGCAGGTTGCGCCGAAACTCACGCTTTAAGCTCAGTGAATATTTTATAAAATCATTGATCCCCAGCTGATTTTGCGAACCTATAAAATTCCGATCTATCCGGCCAAGATTATAATCCAAAGTTAGCTGATAATCCGAGGCAGATATTCTGATATTATCATTGATATATTTGCGGCTGACCTCATTCCAAAATTCAAAAAGTTCATGATTGTAGCTGAGATGATGATAAATTTTTAGAGAAGCAAAATAGAAATAATTGCTGAGATGTAACTGATAGTTGAGAAATTTCCGATCTAAAAGCGAGTAGCCCAAACTGCCCTCAAGATAATGATCTGCCTGCCAATAAAAGCGATTTTTCAGTTTAATAAAATCATCCAAAATGGCAGTTTTGTATCCGGAACGATCACGATGCGAGTAGATAGAATGATAGGCCAGCTCGCTCTCCCAGATATCATTTAGTCGTTTTGATACTTTGTAGATCTGTTCATAACTTTGTGTTTGCAAGCCGGCTTCTGTTTCCTGCAGGTAATTTTGCCTTGTACTGAGCATAAGCTTGGTCA
>JAWOEN010000075.1:0-4702 GCA_046482725.1 Cloacimonadales bacterium (SeqCode) | reverse complement strand
CCAAACCGGTTATAAAAGAGACTGTTTCTTTGATATAAGGCCAGTAGTAAGAAAATCTTTCGTAGCGTGGTACATAGATAGTATCGCCGGCATAAATCTTGGTGTCTCGACTAGGTTTGATCCACTCGCCGCTACTGTCGCGGATTATCCTGATTTTACTCGAATTTGCCTTGTTTAAAGTGCCGCCAGCTTGCTCGATATAATATTGGTAATCCATGCCTTCTACAAAACCATACAATCCGGGAGTATCTACTTCACCGTTCACCGAGACTACAGTAGTTTTGGTTGAGACAAATATTCGGTCTTGATCTTTCAGAATTACATCTTTTTCCGGAGCATTTCCGGCATAGAGCTGAGAAAAATCTTCGCTGATAATATTGCGGCTTTCCGCTATCATCTGCCGCAGATAGCGATATTCGCGAGTGGAAAGATCGCCAGCGGGAAATCTTCGCAGATATTCATATTCGCTGTGGGTAATATCTTCGGCACTAACACGCATCAGATAAGATCTTTTTAGATCTGCCATTTCGGTGGGACCACCGCTCTGCTTCAAGATTTCCGAGAGAGTAGTTTTACCCAGATCTATGGCATATTCGCCCGGGTACTTTACTTCACCTTGGATCGTGATATAGCGTTTTACTTGGAAGTCAGGCACCTGCCTGATATAGATGCGGTCGCCTGCTTCTAACAAATAGTTTTGCTCCGATTCGGGATTTCTCATCACCTCGGCGGCCGAGAAATACTTCCTGTTAAGCTCACCATTGGTGTTATCAAATCTCACCAATTCACAATTCTCTTCATCTATCCCATTATCCAAACCAAAAGCTAATTCGATCAGATCGGAAATTCTCTCGCCAGGCAAGATCTCATATTTCAGCTGATTTTCATTTGTTTTTATGCCCACAGCTCCGCTGAGGTAAACAAAGTCTTTGGCTGTACCAACTATGATCACGTCACCATCTTTGATAAAAGGGTTTTCAGCAAGCTCGCCCAACACTAGATATTTTTGCAAATCCAATACGCTTTGCTCTTCCTTGCGGCGCAAAACTATATTTCTTTGAGATGGGTTTTTGATAACTTTTTCCACAGTATTAAGGGTGTCTGTAATCGTATTTGCCAGCTTGATAACCATCGAAACCCGGGCACTGGGCGGAACCATATAAATACCGGGATTCTTGACTGCACCCACCACATTGACGCTATAAACTATTTGGTCTGCTGAGTTTAGCAGCTCTTGATAATCATTTGCCTTTGCCATCACCAACATCGATAGCAGAAGCAAGATAAACAAAAATTTTCTCACTGATCCTCCAAGGTTTTATGCAATGCCATCAGACTTCATTATAACAGTCTCAATGCCATTATTTTTATTAAGTTAGGAAAAAATCTCTGGAGTATCGTTTTTGTCAAATATTTCGTGATCCCTAGCACAATCAGCTGACCAACATCGCCGTTATCAGCTTGAATGCGCTCAAAATTATTACTGAAATTTCCTCAATCCCAAAATTTCTTGTCCAGATTGCGATATTGCACAGCTTCACTGATGTGATTGCTGTTGATATCTGCTGCACCTTCCAGATCGGCAATGGTTCTGGCTACCTTCAAGATACGCTCATAAGCTCGAGCCGACAAACCCTTTTTGTCCATCGCCAGCTTCAAAAGACTCTTGCTCTCTTCATCCAAAATACAAAATTTCCGGATCTGCTTGGGATTCATCTGGCTGTTGCTAAAGATCTCCAATTGCGAAAATCTTTGTAATTGGAGCTGCCGCGAGCGATTTACCCGCTTCCTGATTTCGGCCGAATTTTCGCCAGTGGGCAGCGAGCTCAGCTCTTCATATTTCACCGAAGGAACTTCCACGTGAATATCGATCCTATCAAGAAGCGGACCGGAGATTCTGGAGCGATAGCGCTGAATATTGATCATGGTGCAAGAGCAGCTGTGCCCGGTAGTTTCACTGCCATAATAACCGCAGGGGCATGGGTTCATGCTAGCTACCAACATAAATTTGGCAGGAAATTCCAAGCTCTGACTAGCGCGTGAAATAGTCACGACTTCATCTTCCAAAGGCTGACGTAGCACTTCCAAAACAGATTTTTTGAATTCGGGCAATTCATCCAAAAATAGTACTCCGTTATGAGAAAGCGAAACTTCGCCGGGTTTGGGATAACTACCGCCGCCGATCAGAGCGACATCGCTAATCGTGTGATGCGGAGAACGGAAAGGACGATCGAAGACGATTCCCTGCCGCTGCGAAGTGTAGCCGGCCACCGAGTGGATTTTGGTAGTTTCCAAAGCTTCTTCCAAAGTAAGATCAGGCATGATCGTAGAAATTCTGCGAGCCATCATGGTCTTGCCCGAGCCGGGAGGTCCGATCATCAGAATATTGTGTCCGCCGGCGCAAGCCACTTCCAAAGCTCGCTTTACATGAAATTGTCCCTTCACGTCAAAAAGATCTACCGGCGAGCTGTTCAAATGCGCAAAAATTTCCTCTTTATCCACTTTGAGCGGAGCAATTTCTTGGCGCTCTTCCAAAAATGCTATCGCTTCGCCCAAGGTTTTTACAGGATACACATTCAACTCCTCGATCACAGCAGCTTCGCGAGCATTTTCTGCCGGCAAGATCAAGCCCTCCAATCCATCTTTCCAAGCTGCTACTGCGATCGGCAAAACGCCTTTGACCGGGCGCAGATAACCATCTAAAGAGAGCTCTCCGATAAAGGCAAAATTATCCATCTTCTCACTTTCCAATTGCTTGGTTCCCTGCAAGAGCGCCAAGGCGGTGGGTAGATCCAAAGCTACGCCGTCTTTCTTGATATCGGCCGGAGCCAGATTGACTGTATAATTGTGAGATTTGAACTTGTAGCCCGAATTCTTGATCGCTGCAGAAACCCGATCTCTGCTCTCTTTCACACTGTTGGATGGTAGCCCCACGATCGAAAATTTGAAGAGGCCGCCCTTGACATCTGCTTCAACTTCGATCTTGGTTGCATCGATTCCTTGGATTGCATAAGATAGTGTTTTGCCAAACATATTTCTCTCCTTCTATTGTGCTATTACCACTGTATCCTGCAAGCGGATTACTTTTTTATCATTATCTGTAACTGCTTCCAGCAGAACTATATAAATTCCGCCGGGCAAAATTTTCCCATTATCTTTTTTGCCATCAAAGATCAATTGATTGCTGCTGGCGTAAAATTGCTGATCGACTATTTTTCTCTGCAAACGTCCTTTCAGATCATAAACGCGGATCGTGCAAAGGCTGATAATATCTGGCAAATTGAACGAAATGATAGTATGCTCGCCGCCTCGAGGCGCAAAGGGATTGGGAGAAATTTTGAGTTTTTTTTGACTGGGAATGCTGGGTGTAAAAATCGAATTTTCCCGACCGGGAGTAGAGCCGGCGACACTGAGTGCCCAATTTCTGGCATGGGCTGGCAAGAGTGGATTCACCCGCTCGATCGAGCTGCCTTTGCTACTTTGGTTCCAATCGCAAGAATAGGTAAAACTCTCGATAATATTGCCCGAATCATCGCCCAAACTAATTTCCGCACTGCTATTTACAAGGTTTGGCAGCCCCAGAGCTATCGGAAAATCACTACCATGATTTTCTGCTAGAAACAAAGAATCTTCACTGCTGGCAGTTATCAAGAGATATTCAGCTGGCATATTAGGAATTAGAATTGTATCTTCGCGAACTGTTACCTGCAGCTGCTCTAAATGTTCTTTGGCAACATTGAATTTTATCTCCAGCCATTCCGGCTCATCAACGTCCGGATCATACATTATTTCATTGATCACAAACGGCAGACTATTGCGATTGTAAAAACGATAGCAGCTATCATTTTCTGCATTGAGATCAGCTGCTGCCTCAATCTGATAACGGATCTGATAATAGCCCTCTGTGGGGATTGATGTATCAAACTCTATCAGCAGAGAATCACTCAGCTCCAGACTTTCTGAAAAGATCAGCTCTTGATCATACCAACAACTAAAATCCAGCTCTGAAACATGATGCAATCCCAGGTTTTCTATTTTTAGATAGTGATAGAGAGCTGTTGCATCAAATTGAAAATCCAGCACTTGCAAACTGAGATCATACTCCAAAAGCAAAACACTATTGGCGGCTGCTGGTGTAGCTCCGCGCTGATCTGTAGATATCTGCCAAGTTGCTGCAGACGCGTTGTAAGGATTATCTAGTTCGATCGAATAATCTACCGGGCAACTATTATCCTCGTAAGCCAGGGAATCGAAAACTGCGCCAAACTGATCTTGTAGCAGCAAGGTTTCAGAGCCATTATTTAAAATTGTCCAACCCTCTGTTTCAGTAAAAAATTGAAAATCCACTTCCGGATAGGTAGAGGCAAAATTGTTACCATCCTGGCAAAAAACCCTGAATCCCTGGGAAGCGATCTCGCCAGCCAGCGGAATCTCGCCCCCGGCAGCATCAATAATCACAAAGTTATCCACATGATATGCACTCTCACTACGATTGAAAATCTCGATCCATTCTGTACTGGTGGCAGAATCTTTATAAAGCACTTCATTGATTATAATTGGAGAATCTCCCACCAAAAATCCACTCGTGACTATATTATTTTCTAAATTGTTGTCATATATATAATTAACCTCTACTTCCACCGAATAGTAACCTTCCAAAAACTCGCCCAATTCATACTGAAAATCATAACCAGAATTTGCT
>JAWOEN010000121.1:0-2904 GCA_046482725.1 Cloacimonadales bacterium (SeqCode) | reverse complement strand
GTAAGATATTCTCTACGGGAGTTGGCTATAACCATTCAGATAATCTCAGCATTGATTTTGGTGCTTATTATAATTACGAGACAGAAAATTATCTTGTGGGAGTTTCATTTACTATCAGCAGATGATTTAAAGCATTTTCTGTTAATTTAAAGCCTCCACACTCTGATTGTAAGATCAGCAATGAGGGTGTGGTAGGTTTCTTTATATCAACCAAGCCTATTGGGACGAAGCTTACTAAATTATTTGAGAGTATAGCCAGGTTATGATTTTTAGTCTTGTTTGTCTCAGAATTAACTATTGGCTTTGCATTTTTCATAAATGAGTTGACATCAAAGAGAGCTTGCATCAAATCATAAGCAGTAAATTTAGCTTTCCAAGGAGGTAAGTATGAAGTGTACAAAAAAGATTATGCTGGCAATTGGATTATCATGTTTTGCTTATATCGGTTACAAAGGTGCCAGATTGGCCGCGGCAATTTCCGGTCTTAGTAAAGATCTGCCGCAATATTTGAACAATACTTTTGGGGAGAGACCTTCGCTTTCGATGACGGTGATCTGGAAGAGATGCAAAATAGTTCTGGGTTTTTCGGCCGAAACATTGGAGAAGAATCCCGAGCTGGAAACTCAAGTCATCGATTACATCAAACGTTTCTATCCGGCGATCGGAAAATTGAAATTAAAAGTTCTAACCAAAGAACGCGAGAAAAAAGAGTAGATTTTATAATCTCCAAAAACTGGAATTTGAAAGATAAAAAAAGCACTCAGAAAGTTCTGAGTGCTTTTTTATTTTATTAGAAATCGTTGATTAGAACTTGATTTCCATGGTCAGAAATAGGTTGAGCAGAGGGGCAGGGCTGAGGTAAGGATAATATCCTCCACCTGTACTGTTGCCACCGGTAGCGCCTTCACCAAAAGTTGGGTCGTCCCAACTCACATTACCATCTTCATCTTCTCGTCTTAGCTTCATACCATAAGCTCGGGTAATATAAGCTTTCGAGTAATTATCTTCTTTATTCAAGATATTATTGATGTTCAATTTGATCGAGGTTTCATGACTGCCCAGATAGAATTTATAGGAAATAGATCCGTTTAACTCAAAAAAGGTGGGCAGCTTGGAACTGCTGTAGATCCACTCTCGATCATATTCTCCAGTGCCGGAGAAATTTTTGATATATGTTTCTGTGGCCGCATCATAATCATAGGCTCCTTCGCCTTCGGCATTTGCCACAAAGTCGTGCTCACCGATTGATTGGAAGTTGCCTGCTTCATCGTAGTACTCCTGCTTCACATAGACGTTATCGTAAGTGGAATAATACTCATCGCTCCATTTGCCGCTGAGGCCCAATCTCAGGCTGCCCATTAGCGGCATATCCTGAAATGTATAGCCGAGCGAAGCAGAAGCCATCTGCTCGGGAGAATAAGGTACTACTTTGCCTTCCACATCTTCTGCGCTCTCATAAAAGATATTCTGCAGATTCAAGTCGCCCCAACGATTGCGTGAGAATGTAGCTGAACTATTGGCATCGAAATTGTTATACTTTCCACCCAGTGATATTTCGATACCTCGGTGTGTAGCATTGCCGGCGTTGATAGTTTTGGAATCTCCGTGTTGATCGGTGATATTCTCAATTTTATCGGTAAATTTAGTGTGGTAGTAGGTGATGTCACTTTTGAAAATATCATTGCGGTAGCCTGCTCCGACTTCAAAAGTTTCACCCTTTTCCGGATTTAGTTCGAAGGCTTTGCCATCAACGACCTGATTGACGCCCGGACCTTCAGAACGATCATACCAATCTCCTACCCGAGGTTCTTTGTAGACTATCGAGTAATTGGCCAAAACATTCCAGTTATCATCCAGATTGACATTGATCCCCATCTTGGGCGAGAAGAAATCAAAGGTTCTAGTATAATCATCAGCTGAAAATTTGGAAGCTAAGACCTGAGTAGAATCGCCGGCAGCATCATGTTGCCAGACTAGGATGGAATCGTTTTTGGTAGCATAAAAGCCTTCTCCGATAAATTCATCTTTCATGAAATCGTAATATTGTAGAAGGTTTTCGTTTACCTCTGAATAGTAGACTGCATATTGCCCGTCTAGCATCAGGTTAATGTTTTGGATATAAGAATCGAAGGGAATCTCGATTTTGGAACGGACAAAGCCAGAAGTATTGAGTACATCTGTGGTATAATCATAATCTCTGACAAAAGCACCCAATGTGCTAACTGAGTCAGGATCTGAAGGTTGATAATATCTGAAATCGGAACCCTCTTTATAGTGATCTGCTTTCCAATATCTGCTTTCTGCACCCAGTACCAGATTAAAATAATCATTAAACTCATGATCAAAATAGCTGTTGAGACCAAATTGCTGATGATTGTTGTAGCTTTTATATTTCCAAGTATGTTGATTAGTATAAAAATCAGAACCGGAATAGACTGTTTCAGTTTCGCCTTCCCAGGTAAATTGCCCTTCTTGATAAGCGCCATGATCGATAATTTCCATGCCTTCGATCAGATAGCCGGTTTCCTGATAAATCTTGTAAGCATGGCGGGCAAAATTGCGACGCTCTACATCTACCGAATTGAGGGGTTGATAGAGTAGGGCTCCACTTTCTGCATCGAAGATGATATTGTTGGCATAGCTACCACCACCTTTTCCAGTAGTAATAAAGAGGTTGGTCATCACATTAGTTTGGGGTGAGATTGTCCATTTGTCGCGGAAACATAATTGTGGCTTCACATAAGTATTTTCTTGCCAGGGATGATTGGTGAAATTAAATTCCCGACCCAAAAATTTGCCCAGCTCGCGGTCATAAGTAGATCTGGCTTGATTGTGAGCTTGGGGAGAAACGATGAAACTGCTGTTGATGACATGAGTTCCCACTTTGTTTTCTGTTTCAAAGCC